>NZ_MUET01000044.1:0-25749 GCF_001995685.1 Salinivibrio sp. IB282
TTGTCACGCTGGCTTTGATTGTATTGAGTGGCTTTTTTGTCATTATCGAGTTTGCCTTGATGGGTGCGCGTCGACATCGTCTGGAAGAAATGGCGGTTGAGAGTGGGTCGGCGCGGGCAGCGCTGCGTGGCATGAATGATTTGACCTTGATGCTGGCAGGGGCGCAATTAGGGATCACCTTTTGTACCTTTGCACTCGGGGCGGTCACTAAGCCGGCGGTAGATGTCTGGGTAGGGCCCGTCTTTCTCGCGGTTGGCTTACCCGCTTGGGCGGCTGATGCGGCGGCCTTCGGGTTTGCGCTGTTCGTGGTGACATTTTTGCACCTCGTCGTGGGTGAGATGGCACCGAAGTCTTGGTCGATTGCTCATCCAGAAAAGTCAGCACTGGCAATCGGTGTTGTCTCGCGTGCTTATGTGTGGCCGTTACGTCCGTTACTTCGCTGGATCAATCGTATTGCCAATCGCTTGGTGAAAGCCTCAGGGGTTGAGCCAGTAGAAAGCGCCGCGGTCGGGGGACAAGATATTCAGACCATTCGTCAATTGGTTGAGCATTCTGGGCAAGTGGGAACCTTGCAACCAGCGATTCAACGGCAATTGTCGGGGTTGATCGATCTGAGTTCGATTGCAATCGAAACCTTGGTCACCCAGGGGCAGGTGATGGCACATGTTGATAAACATGCAACGGTGGCAGAGGTGCGCGCTGTCGCCGTGGCGTCAGGGCATCTGCGTATTTTAATGACTGGCAACGAGGGACTTAAGCCGTTGGTGGTGCACGTGCGGGATACGCTACTCGAACCGGCAGACCGACTCGCACGCGATGTCGCTCGCAATGCGTATGTGTTAGATGCCAACACGCCCATCTACGAAGCGCTAGCGCGCATGCGTGAGGCCAGCGTTCAGCTTGCGGTGGTCAGTAAAGAGGGGGAAATGATTGGCGTGGTGACGCTGGCGGATATTTTAAAACGCGTGCTTCCGGTCACGGCAGCAAGTTAACCCGCTAATGGCCAAGATTAAAAAATGCCACAGTCACTTCACCAGTCACTGTGGCATTTTGTTTAGCTATCGATACTTGTTAGCGTCGCTGCGTTCGTCTGAGCGAACATATTGTGACGCTAGCTTACCAGCCTTTTACCACCGCGCCGTCAAAGACTTCCATCGCGGCGTTATAAACCGCGTCAGTTTGGTAGGCCTTAACAAAGGTTTTCACGTTTTCAGCGTCGACGTTGTCTTTGCGCGCCACAATCAGGTTCACGTAGGGTGATTCTTTGTCTTCAACAAAGATACCGTCTTTGCTTGGCGTTAGGCCCACGCCGGCGGCAAAGGTGTTGTTGATGATAGCCAAGTCTACGTCTTCCAATGAGCGAGGCAGTTGTGGGGTTTCTAGCTCGATGATTTCTACGTTTTTCGGGTTCTCAACGATATCGAGCTTGGTGGCGTTGATGCCTGCGCCTTCTTTAAGCTTGATGATGCCTTGTTGCTCAAGCAATACCAGTGAACGGCCTAGGTTCGATGGGTTGTTTGGCACGGCAATTTTACCGCCTTCTGGTAGATCCTCGACGCTATCTAGCTTGTAAGAGTAGGCCGCAATCGGATACACAAAGGTGTTGCCAGCAATCGCGAACTCATAGCCACGGTCTTTGATTTGTGCGTTCAAGTAAGGTTTGTGTTGGAAAGCATTCACGTCGACTGAACCATCGTCCAGTGCCGCGTTTGGCGAGACGTAATCGGTAAAGGTGATTAGCTCTACATCAAGGCCGAGCTTTTTCGCTTCTTTCACCGCGTGTTCAGCCACTTGTGCTTCTTCACCGGCCATCACGCCCACGGTGATGCTGTTGGTATCGGTCGCGGCTTGTTCTTTCTCGCCGCAGCCAGTCAGCACCAAGGTAGAGGCAAGGCCAAGGGTGGCAAGTAGTGTTTTAATGGTGGTTTTCATTGTCTGTCTCCCTGTTTGCAACATATTCGTCATTATTGTGTTTGATTTAGCGGTGATCGGCGCGTCGCACCAAGTAATCACCAAAAGATTGAATCGCTTGCACTAAGACTACCAGCATTACAACGGTGATCAGCATGACGGTGGTGTCAAAGCGCTGATAGCCATAGCGGATGCCCACATCCCCAAGGCCGCCGCCGCCGACCGCACCGGCCATGGCCGAGTAGCTCACCAAGGTGACCAAGGTAATGGTGGCGCCATTGATGATGCCTGGCAGTGCTTCTGGTATCAGCACTTTATAAATAATCTGGAACGGGTTCGCGCCCATCGCTTTGGCCGCTTCTTCTAGCCCTGCTGGTAGTTCCAGTAACGCCCCCTCAACCAAGCGGGCAATAAATGGAATCGCGCCGACGGTCAGTGGCACAATCGCCGCCGCTGTACCGATCGAGGTGCCAACCACCATGCGGGTAAAGGGAATAATCGCGACCAGCAAGATAATAAAGGGGATGGAGCGGCCAATGTTCACGACTGCGCCAAGCACCTGGTTAACTTGTGGTTGACCCAGCAAACCACCGGGTTTGGTCACATGCAGTAACACACCTAGTGGGATGCCAATCACAAACCCCATGATGCCGGAGGCAAACACCATATACAGAGTTTGGCCGGTAGCCTCGAGGAGCAAGTTGATAAGGGCGCTGTTTTCATTTACCCATTGGGTGAGTTGATCAATCAACATAGCCAAGTACCTCCGTGTTGACATGGTGCTTGTTGAGGTAAGTAATGGCGTTTTCAACCGCCTCTTTGGGGCCCATGATCTCCGCGAGGAGTAGGCCGAATTTCACGCCACCGGCATAGTCGATATYTGAGCTTAAAATACTGATGTCGATATCAAACAGGCGCGAGATCTGGCTGATTAATGGGTCATCGACTGTCGCACCGGTAAACTCAAGACGCACTAACGGGTAGCTGCCTTCAAAGTATTCTTGTTGCAAGCGCTGGGCGAAATCATGCGGCACTGATAAGTCGAGGGTTGAGCGAATAAATTGTTTCGCCAAGTCGGATTTGGGGTGCGCAAAAATCTCGCCCACCGGGCCGGATTCAACCAGTTCACCATCGCCAATGATGGCGACGTCGTCACAGATACGTTTGACCACGTCCATTTCGTGGGTGATCAGCAAAATGGTGAGGTTGAGCTTTTGGTTGATGGTTTGCAGCAGCGACAAAATCGATTGGGTGGTGGCCGGATCCAGTGCGCTGGTGGCTTCATCACAAAGCAGAACGTTGGGGCTTGGCGCCAGTGCGCGGGCAATGGCGACACGCTGTTTTTGTCCGCCACTGAGGCTGGCAGGATACACATCACGCTTATCGGTCAAGCCGACCAGATCGAGCAGTTCGCTTACGCGGGTTTCTATCTCATCGCGGCTCGAGCCACTTAGCTCAAGCGGTAGGGCGATATTGTCGAAAACGGTGCGTGACGAAAGCAGATTAAAGTGTTGGAAAATCATCCCGATTTTACGGCGCGCTTGGGTCAACTGGCGGCTGGGTAGCGCGGTGAGGTTAGTGCCCCCCACTTTGACTGAGCCGCTGGTTGGGCGCTCGAGCAGGTTAACCATCCGGATCAGGGTACTTTTCCCAGCACCGGAGGCACCGATCACACCAAATACTTTTCCCTTGGGAATAAATAAGTTGATGTCATTAAGGGCATGAATTCGGCGCTCCCCGAGTTCGAATACCTTGTTGAGGTTGGTTATCTCAATCATCACATGTCCTTGGCGAATAATTTGATCACAGCAGACTCACTCAGCGGCTTGTGCCACATTCTTGCTGTCGCTCTGGTTATTGATGCTATGAGTTAGTCAAAATTAAGTCAATGGATATTTTTACTTCTGGACGTCTAAATGGCAATAAGTCCAATCGCTTGGTTATAAACTCAACAGTCAGCTTGATCTCAAACGATAAAGGGCGTTTACTAGAGGCCCCTGTAGTGCTTTGTTCTGATTACGCTTTATGCCAACTTCTTTGATTGATACCACCATGCTTTCCTTGTTTATCCCGACCTTTTTCCTCGTCTCGGTGACGCCTGGGATGTGTATGACCCTCTCGATGACGCTGGGAATGACCATCGGGGTTAAGCGTAGCCTGCATATGATGTGGGGCGAGTTAATTGGCGTGGGGCTGGTGGCGATTGCCTCGGTGATTGGAGTGGCGGCGATGATGCTTAATTATCCGTCTATCTTTCAGGTTTTCAAATACGTCGGTGGTGCCTATCTGGCGTTTATCGGGGTGCAAATGTGGCGATCTCGCGGGAAAATGGCCATTCCTGAGGAGGATGACGCTAGCCCCAGTGAAGCGTCTGCGTGGTCCTTGGCGGCCCAAGGATTTGTCACCGCGATTGCTAACCCGAAAGGCTGGGCGTTTATGATCTCACTGTTGCCGCCGTTTATTAATCCTAAATTAGCGCTGCCTAGCCAGTTAAGTGTGCTGGTGTTGATTATTCTGCTGACTGAATTTAGCTGTTTGATGCTGTATGCCAGTGGCGGTCGCACGTTGCGTCAATTTCTGCAGCAAAGAGGCAACGTGCAATTACTCAACCGTGTCGCCGGCACCTTGATGGTGGGTGTTGGCGTTTGGCTGGCGCTGGGGTAGGGCGTGATTAGCCTGTGATGCAGCCGTGATGCTCAGCGACCAACGCGGTAAAGAGCGCTTTGGCGGTGGGGAGGATCGCATCTGGGAAATCATAATCAGGGTTGTGCAGCTGTGGATGATGCTCACCGCTGCCAATGCCAAACAACGTCCCTGGCCAGCGAGCAAGAAATTCGGCCACATCCTCCGACCAACGCATGGGCTCGGTGAGCCTGTGAACGGCTAACCCTAACGACTGCGCGGCATTGACCACATGCTGCGTATGGTGCGTGCTGTTCTCGGCCGCGATAAAGGGCTCATGCCAGCTAACACTGACCGTTAATCCTGCCCGAGCCGTCAGCGTGTTCACTTTGTCGATTAAGTCGGCCTTCATGGCGTGAAAGCAGGCGTTGTCATCACTGCGCAATGTGGCCATCACGGTCGCCTGGCCGGGGGCGACGCCGTAGGCAGGCTCTCCTAACTGGGCGTGAACCAAGGTGACGAGGCTGTTGGCGTCAGGGTAGGCGTCGGGCAGTTGTGTCAGGGTATGCATCACGCCTGTCATCGCACTGGCAGGGCTGATCCCACGCTCTGGGTAGGCGGCATGAGAAGTTTTTCCGTACAACTCAATAGCGACTCCGGTCGAGGCACAGGCAAAGGTACCGGGGCGTACCACGATTTGATGCTGACTAAAGCCGGGGAGATTGTGAAAGGCGTAGACGTTATCAATCTGCGCGTTGGTAAGTGCGGGGGACTCGCACATACGCGCTGCGCCTTCGCCGGTTTCTTCGGCAGGCTGAAAGGCGAGCAGCACAGTGCCACGAGCGGGTGGCGTGTGGCGAAGCTCGGCGGCGACGGCCAGCAACGCCGCGGTATGACCATCGTGGCCACAGGCATGCATCACGCCTGAGTGCTGGGAGCAATAAGCCAGTGATCCACGCTCTTCAATCGGCAGCGCATCGAAATCGGCACGTAGCAAGGTGGTGGGCCCTGGTGCCGCGCCTTGAATGGTGACCAGGATCCCGTGACCGCCGACATCAGTGGCAGGGTGAAAGCCAAATTGCCGCAACTGGGCAGCGATAGTACGGGCGGTGAGGGCTTCGTGGTTAGACAGCTCAGGGGTTTGGTGCAGGGTATGCCGTAGTGTGACGGGATCGAATTCGTTAGCCATCTTCGACTCCAAAACCAGAATGGATACGCCATGCTAGATCGCGTTGGCATGTAACGTTGTGAACGCAAACGCAAAAAAGCCAGCAACGGGTGCTGGCTTTTGTTTTATCTCGACAGGGCGTGGTGCAAATTACACTTGGCCGTTGTCTTCCGCTTGTTTCGCTTGGATAGCGGTCAGTGCCACTGTGTAAACAATGTCATCAACCAATGCGCCACGAGACAGGTCGTTCACCGGCTTGCGCATGCCTTGCAGCATTGGACCGATAGACACCAGCTCAGCAGAACGTTGTACCGCTTTGTAGGTGGTGTTACCTGTGTTCAAGTCTGGGAAGACGAACACGGTCGCTTTACCGGCAACCGGTGAATCCGGTGCTTTCGACTTAGCCACATTTTCCATGATGGCCGCGTCGTACTGCAGTGGGCCGTCAATCACTAGATCAGGGCGCTTCTCTTTGGCAAGACGGGTGGCTTCGCGAACTTTATCCACGTCAGCCCCTTTGCCCGAGCTACCGGTCGAGTAAGAGATCATTGCCACGCGCGGCTCAATACCGAATGCGGCGGCAGAATCGGCTGATTGAATTGCGATTTCAGCCAGTTGTTCTGCGTTTGGATCCGGGTTAATCGCACAGTCACCGTAAACCAGCACTTGCTCAGGCAGCAGCATGAAGAAGACCGACGACACCAAAGAGGCGTTCGGCGCTGTCTTGATGATCTGCAGCGGTGGGCGAATGGTGTTAGCGGTAGTGTGCACGGCACCGGAAACCAGGCCGTCCACCTCGTTGGCTTCTAGCATCATGGTACCCAGCACCACGGTGTCTTCCAGGTGCTCTTGCGCAATCACTTCGGTGATGCCTTTGCTCTTACGCAGCTCAACCAAGCGAGCCACGTACTTGTCACGCGCTTTCACTGGGTCAATGATTTCTACGCCAGCGCCCAAGGTCACGCCTTGCTGATCGGCAACACGTTTAATTTCTTCTGGGTTACCCAATAGCACACATTCAGCAATTTTACGCTCTGCGCAGATAGCGGCGGCCTTGATGGTACGTGGCTCGTCACCTTCTGGCAGCACAATGCGCTTGGCGGCTTTACGCGCAAACTCGGTGAGCTGATAACGGAAGGCCGGTGGGCTGAGGCGACGCTCGCGGTTAGAGCCAGAGCTTAGTGACTCAATCCAGTTACCATCAATGTGGCTGGCGACATGGTCGTTCACAAACTCAACACGCTCTTTGTCGTCAGCCGGGACTTCGAGGCTGAAGCTTTGCAGGTTGAGCGAGGTTTGCCAGGTGTTCCCTGCAGTGGTGAACACCGGTAGGCCCGTTTCAAAGGCACGATCACACAGTGCTTTGAGCTGATCAGGGATCGAATAACCACCGGTTAGCAGCAGTGCACCGATTTCCACGCCGTTCATCGCTGCTAAGCAGGCCGCGACAATCACGTCTGGACGGTCTGCCGAGGTCACCAGCAGTGAGCCAGGGCGGAAGTGCTCAACCATGTTAGGAATAGAGCGGGCGCAGAAAGTAATGCTTTTGATACGACGCGAGTGAATTTCACCTTCATTGATGATGGTGGCATTCAAGTGCTTGGCCATATCGCTGGCACGGGTGGCAATTAAGTCGATTTTCCACGGCACACAACCCAGTACGCGGATTGGGCTCGAGTTGAAGATCTGCATCACTTCAACGTTGGTCGGACGCGCGCCATCTGCATCGTCAAAGATTTCTGACAGATCAGGGCGGGTGCGGCCAGCATCATCCACAGGCGCATTGAGCTTGTTGATGATCACGCCAGAGATATTGCCGTTTTTGCTGCCGCCAAAGTTGGTGCAAGCAAACTCGATACGCTCTTTTAGCTGGGCTGGGTTGTCGGTACCTGGTGTGGTGACAAAGACAATTTCTGCATCCAGCGTCTTGGCAATCTCGTAATTAATTTGGTTGGCAAACGGATGGTTACGCGTGGTAACCAAGCCTTCAACCAGCGCCACTTCGGTGTTTTGGGTGGCACGTGTGAAGCGTGCAAGCACTTCTTCAAGCAGCACGTCTTCTTGATCGGAGCGCAGCAGATTTTCGGCCTGGTTCATCGACATTGACTCGGCGACTTTCATATCACTGTTGGCGTGAATGATTTCCGTCGTCAGGTCTGTCACATCGGTGTCGCTACCGTGATGTGGCTGGGCAATGGGTTTAAAAAATGAGACGCGAACGCCTTTACGCTCCATCGCTCGCATGACGCCGAGGCTGACACTGGTCAGGCCGACGCCGGAGCCGATTGGGATTAGCATAATAGTACGGGACACGTTGACTTCCTCTTACTATCTGATTGGCGTGCCGGACAGGCCGGCACAAATATAAAAACGGCTGAGTGGGATCAGCCGTTAGGAATGGTCTTACAGGCCAGTTAGGCGCGCAGCGTCTTGCGCAATGACCAACTCTTCGTTGGTTGAAATCACCATCGCAGGCACACGGCTTTCGTCTGTGGTGATCACGCCTTCGCCGCCAAAGCGGGCTTTCAGGTTACGCTCTTTGTCGATATCAACACCCAGCAGAGCTAGACGCTCGAGTACCAATTCGCGGATTGGGCCTGAGTTCTCACCGATACCGCCGGTAAAGACAATCGCATCAAGACGGCCGTCTAGGGTCGCGGTGTAGCTGGCTACGTATTTGGCAAGACGGTGACAGAACACATTCATTGCGCGAGTGGCTTCTTCTTTCTCGCCGTAGTTGTCTTCGACAAAGCGGCAGTCAGAGGTCACTTCAGTCAAGCCTTGCAGGCCAGACTCTTTGGTCAGCATGGTGTTGATTTGCTCAACGCTATAGCCCAGTGCATCGTGCAGATGGAAGATAATTGCAGGATCTAAATCACCAGAGCGGGTACCCATGACCAGACCTTCCAATGGGGTCATGCCCATTGAGGTGTCGACGGATTGGCCATTTTTAATCGCACAAACTGACGCGCCGTTACCCAGGTGGCAGTTAATGATGTTCACTTCATCAACAGGCTTGCCAAGCTGCTCAGCGGCGGCGTTAGCGATAAAGTAGTGCGAGGTACCATGCATGCCATAGCGACGGATGCCGTGCTCTTTATAAAGGTTATAAGGCAGCGCATACAAGTAGGCTTCTTCTGGCATGGTTTGATGGTATGCCGTATCGAATACCGCCACGTTTTTCAGCGCTGGGAAGGCTTTTTTCGCCGCTTCGATACCTACGATATGGGCTGGGTTGTGCAGCGGTGCAAAGCTGGCTGCATCGTGGATCCCTTTCAGTACATCGTCCGTAATTAATGCTGACTGAGTAAAGTGCTCTCCACCGTGAACAACGCGGTGGCCGATGGCACCTAGGTTCTCGGCAAGCTCAGGCTTAGAGGCAAGAATGGTATCAACAATGAAGTTCAGTGCTTCATTGTGTGCGGCACCTTCGCCGAGTTGGGCTTCATGCTTACCGTCCATTTTCCACTTAATGCGGGCTTCTGGGAGGTGAAGGCATTCGGCTAGACCGGTAAGATGCTCATCGCCTGATTGAGCGTCGACAATGGCGAACTTCAAAGAGGAGCTTCCGCAATTGAGTACGAGAACCAGCTTGGACATGTATGACTACCTATGTTTCGTAAGACAGAGTGTATTGAACAAAAAGGATAGTGGACAAACAGAGACACTACCTTTTTAAAAAAAGAATTATCTCATGCGTTGTCGCGGGGAAGAACCATCTTTATCCGTCCTGGATAAATGAACGCTCCGTCGAATACAACCAGATTAGGTTGCGAGACAATCGAATCCGAGCAACAATGATAAAGTGCGCTAAGGATAGCGGGACTTGATACAGATAACAAAAATTTTTTGAGCAATACTGGTTAATTTTGAAAGTTTTTAAACAGTTTGTTTAATTTTTATTGTAAAAGTTGAGTGACAGCGAGTCGAGTCACACTGAGTAAGTGAGGTAGGTATGGCAACGAATAAGTCAATCTGGCGCTGCCTGCAAGACGGTCAGAAGTACATGCAGGAATGGCCAATGAGAAAGGAGTTGGCACCGGTTTTTCCCGAAAATCGAGTGATCACCATGACTCGTTTCGCGATTAAAGTCATGCCTGCCGTGGCGGCAATCAGTGTATTGCTGCAGATGTCGGCCAATAATGTGCAAGGGCTACCGCAAGCGGTGATTGTGGCCTTATTCGCGTTAAGCCTGCCGGTGCAAGGTTTGTGGTGGTTGGGTAAGCGTCGTGATACGCCTCTGCCGCCGGCGCTTGCGGGTTGGTATCGCGAGCTGCATCAAAAGATCACCAGCGAAGGCCATGCGATGCAGCCGATTAAAAGCCAACCTAAGTACAAAGAGCTTGCACATGCGTTAAGCCGCGCGTTTAAAGTGGATCGCGCCGCGTTGGAGCGCTGGTTCTAACAGACACGCGGCGTCGCCGCTATCGAATAGCTATCGGCTATCGAATAGGTATAAAGAAGAAAAGATAAAAAACGCCGACCAGCTGGTCGGCGTTTTTGTCTGTGGGAAAGCGTGAGCGCTGAGCTATTTGGTTGCGCGCTTGCACTGGGCGTCACCTTGCCCCTGCATTTGGCTCACCGCTTGACGCATTTCATCCATCGACAGCCAACGCTGTGGCATGGGCAGTACGTGCAAGCGCAAGTCGGGCGCGTCGTCGCTCAGCATGGCTTGATCGCTCACCGCGGTGATCAGTGCAATGCGCAGTTCAGGGTTGCGGGCGTGAATTTGTGCGGCGGTTCCCAACCCCTCAGCCACGTGAAAACGCCCGGCGACATGCACAATTTGGCTGTTGGGGTGAGAGTCATGATACGCGACGATGCTTTCGGCCATGGTGGCATCCCAGGCAAGCTGAGCGGCATATTGCGCGTCTGTTTGGCTGGCGCTGCCATGGTGCATATTGGCCTTAAACTTGCGCTTATAGGCGGGCGGTAGCTGCCGTCATAGTTATCCCAGGCATTGGCCTGTCGTTTTAACGTGTCTTCGCCTATCTCGCCAGCAAGATATTGGTTAAGGACTGGCTGTGCATCGCGACTGAACTGCTCCATCGACAGGGCCACCGAATGCTCTGAGGCGAGCTGACTGAGTAGTTCAGTTTGAAAGCGGTGTACACCAGGATGGCCGTGCCACTCGCCAATAAGCACCACATCGGCATCCGCGACTTGAGCGGTCACTTGGGTCAGGCGCAATGGCTCGCCGTTTGCGCGGGTGACTTGGTAGTCAAATAAGGTGGCAAGCGCATCGGTTTTCGCATGGAGCGCTGAGCTAGTGAATGCGATGCAGGCTGCGGCGAGCAAGGTATTGATGAGACGAACCGATACACGACCTTGTTTCATGGCTTTTCTCCTTGGCTATGATTGCTCTGCGGCGTGATGACGATATACGCGCAGGGTGAAGTCGGCGTCGCACTCAAAGGCCTCGCTGTTGGCTAAGGTGTCACGCCACTCATCTGATGCGCGCCAAGCAAAGGGCGTCATCTGCAGTAGCGTGAGGGCTTGCTCGCCGGCTAATGTCATCGGGTAATGTAGTGAGTGCTCACTTTCCAGCTGGAAGCCTGGTAATGACTCCGGTGGCGTTTTGTGTAAGCGCACTTCTTGATAGATACCGGCTTTTAGCTGAAATAGATGACGTGGACCTGGCGTGACCGTCACTACCACGCCGCCAGGCTTAATCACGCGATCTAACTCTTCACCGTTACAGGGCGCATAAATGCGTACCACACCATCAAGGCTGTTGTCGGCAAACGGCAAGCGCTGGGAAGAGGCGACCGAGAACTGACACTGTGGATACCATTTGGCCGCATAACGTACCGCCACTTTGGCAATATCTAATCCGTGTACCGACCATTGTTGCGCTGCGGTTTGATCGGCAATTGCGTGGGTGTAATAACCTTCGCCACAGCCAACATCCAAAATGGTTTGGTGCTCGCCATCGAGCGCTTGGGTGAGGGCGTCAATCATCGCTTGGCGCATGGGGGCATAATGACCGGCATTTAAAAACGCCCGACGGGCTTGGGTCATGGCTTTATTATCGCCCGGATCTTTAGAGCGCTTAAATTGCACTGGGAGTAGATTGAGGTAGCCCTCTTTGGCGCGGTCAAATTGGTGATTGTTAGCGCAATAGGCGCCACGTGACCTAGCTTGCAGGGGCTGTTGGCACAGCGGGCATCGATAAATCATGGTTGTTCGGTGTGTTAGCGTGAATGGGCTTAAGGGTACGGGCTTGCGAGGCGTTCGACAAGCGCGGCGCGAGCAAATTAAACAGCCGCCTGGTGGGCGGCTGGCAATAAAGAGGGTTGCTTGCTCTGGTTTAGGCGGCGAGGATCTGCTCAATCTCGGTTAAGCTTAAGTGGAATTGRCGCGGGCACTCACGCCACACGTTCAGCATGCGACGGTACTTTTCCAGCATGGGCATTTGGCTGTTAAAGCGGTGCTCGCCTTGATCAAATTGCGGATAGAGCCCCTCTGTATCGACAAGAAAGCGGACATAATGCACTAAAGCACCTTCAGTGGCGGCGTCAAAGCCCCAGAACTGCACGCGACGTGGTGATAAGGCTGCTTGGTTGGCGTCGTCCAGAAGGTTGTAAGAGGCCTGTATCGCATGGTGCATTTCCATGATATCGATGATCTCACGGCATTGGGTTTCACATAACGCCTCGAACTGGCTGATCACTTCCGCCATTTGTAAGCCGTAACCGCGCTCAATAATGGTTTGTAAGCGGCGATACTTTTCGCTATTAGAGGGATCGAGGTGGCACATTAATTGGTATTGATTAGATAAAATCAGACGTTGTGCAGGGGTCATATCCATCGCGGTTGGCCTCTTAACTTTCAAAGGTACAATAGTCGTTCATCAATTGATGAGGGAATAAATAAAGACTACCACCTCTATGAGGGGGAAATCTTGATCTGAGCTATGTCCGTAGCACGTTTATCACCCGCTAGTGGTTGTGTCAGTCAAAGGTATAAAAGGTTAGTGACTAGGGATTGAATATGTTTGAGTTCGCCGAAATGAGCGGTTGGCAATGGGGCGGCTGGTTATTGTGGGCAGCGGTGTTATATCGGACCTACCCACCAGAGTTTTTCGCTAAGCTGCGCCAGGAAACCGGGTATCAGCATTTGGCGTTTTCCTCCGCGGTGGTGTTGTTTGCGCTGTGGGCGCTCCAAGCGGGGATCAAAGAAGGCCTGGATATCCACTTTTTAGGCGTGACCACCTTAGCCTTGTGTCACGGCTGGCGCATTGCCATTTGGATTGCCACTGTGCCATTGGCTTTGATGGCGGTGTTTGGTTTTGTTCCCGTTGCTGATGTGGGCATGACCGCATTGACCACGGCCGTGCTACCTATCACCTTTAGTTATGGCATTTTCGCGCTCAGTTACCACTATTTAACCCGGCATTTGTTTATTTACATCTTTATCGCTGCATTCATCGGCGCGGCGCTCACGATAGTGTTCCAGCTGTCAGTGACCTCGTTGTGGTATTGGTTAGCCGATAGGCACAGCTGGCAAGACATTGTGCATAACTACCTGCAAATTGCGCTACTGATGTGGTTCCCTGAGGCGCTATTAAACGGTATGGCAGTGACGGTGATGGCGGTATATCGGCCTCATTGGTTGCGCACCTTTTATGACCGTGAGTATTTATCGCCAGAGCGTTAGGCCGTGTGTCCATGCGGCGATGACGGCAACATCTCGATGAAAAATGCCGCCAGTATTGCCCGGCGGCGTGCTCGATAATGGCCATCCCTGTGTTAGGTGGTGACTAAGTGTTAGGCAGTGACTAAGCCTTCTTTCGCATCGGCAGGGAGAATATCCATGGCGTTGCCGTATAACGGTGCCAAAGCCCGAACCACATCTGAGCGACTTATCACCCCTACCAAGCGCTCGTCTCTCATCACCGGATAAATATAAGGGCGTGATAAGGTTTGCGTTTTAGCGCGTTCTAATGCCGACTGGGTGGTAAAGCGCGTAGCAATGCCCGCATCACTGACAGGGTACAGTACTTGGTTGTCAATGCTCATATACTGCGCCAGTTCAATCACCGATTGGTCTGCCTCAACGGTTTGTACCTCAGTGCGCATTAAGTCTTCGACTTTGGTGTCCATATCGGGTTGGTAATCATTCCACCATAAATCGACGAATACATCTTGCACCGAGAAAAAGCCGACTAATTCATTTTGCTTGTCGACCACCGGTGCGCCTTGTAACTGATAGCGGTTGAGTTGCTCTAATGCATCGGCCACAAACTGGTGGCTTTGTAAGGCGCAGTGAACAGGCTTCATGTTTTTTTCAATGGTTAAGGTTTCTTGGGTCATAGTAGGTCTCTCAGAATAATTTGCAGACGGGAGCGTCAATGCAGAAATGTGTGCGGTTTTGTGTTCTCTTTCTGGATTAATAATGAGCCAGTACCCCATGCCGACAAGGCCTGCGCCGCCGACAATATTGCCGAGGGTGACAGGGATTAAATTGGCACTGATAAACTGGATCAGGTTTACGTCACTAAAGGCTGCGGGGGAGCTGCCCACCGCTTGCCAAAAGCTGTCTGGTGCGAAGGTGGCGATGCTCATGCCCAATGGCACCATGAACATATTGGCCACACTGTGTTCAAAACCGGTGCTGACAAACATGGCGACAGGCAAAATCACCATCACGGCTTTGGTCAGCGGATTTTGCGAGGTGAATGTCATCCAAATCGCCAAACAAACCAACAAGTTACAAAGCACACCAAGAGAGAATGCTTGCAGCCAGCTGTGATGCAGTTTGTGCTGAGCCACATGAAGAGCGTTCAGCCCCCACTGCCCATCATCGAGCTGGTATAAGCCCGCCGCCATCACGATCAGCACCAACAAGAGCGCGCCACATAAGTTGCCGATATACACCCTTGCCCAGGTATAAAGCAGGTTGCGTGTACTGATTTTGCCGTTGGCGCGCGCGAGCATGGAGAGCACGGTACTGGTAAACAATTCCGCGCCGCCCAGTACCACAAGAATTAATCCCATGCTAAAGGCCAGCCCACCCATCAAGCGGGTGAGTCCCCAACCGGCTGTGCTCCCCGTGGTCACCGTGAGGTAAAACACGAACGCCAACCCGATAAATAGACCAGCCATCATCGCCAACCCGACGGCCATACGAGTCGACTTGCGCGGTTTACTCTCAGCGTATTGCTCGGCTTGCACCAGCAGTGCAGCGGGGCCGTCAGTGTGGATAGGGGTTACCATCGGCTGCCTCCTCTTTTGGCAATGCGTGCCCGACCTTGAAGACAAAAAAACATACTGGTTGTACTCCTTTTTAGACTGAATGTGAATAAATCCAGCCTATTCGCTTGGTTATCAGGAGTAAAATTGATATTGCTTAGGGTAATAATCACAAAAATTGATAGTCTGATGTCATCAAAGTCAGACAGTAAGGATCCTAGATGCGCTACTCACTCAAGCAGCTCGCTGTGTTTGAGGCGATTGCCGCGATGGGCAGTGTGAGCCGTGCTGCCGACCATTTAGCGTTAACGCAGTCGGCGACCAGCATGGCGCTTTCACAGCTCGAAAAGCTACTTGGTAGGCCGCTCTTTGAGCGCCAAGGCAAGCAAATGCAGCTCACCTATTGGGGAGCATGGTTGCGACCCAAAGCACGACAACTGCTGTTTGATGCGCAACAAATTGAAGCAGGATTTGATGGACAGCACATTATTAGTGGTGATATTGCCTTAATTGCCAGTCAGACCGCCGCAGAGCACCTGATCCCAGACCTTATCAGTATTATTGATAGTGATTTTCCCGAGTTGAGAATCGACTTTACGGTGAAAAATACGCAAAAGGTGATTGATAGTGTGCGCCGCTATCAACACGATTTAGGGATAATTGAAGGCCGTTGTGATGACAGCCGGTTGAAACAACAGGTGTGGTGCCATGATCATTTGGTGGTGGTGGCGGCCAAGCATCACCCTTACGCGCAGCGCGATCAAGTAAGTTTGGCGCAACTTGAGCAAGCGCAGTGGGTATTGCGAGAGCCGGGGGCCGGGACACGGCATAGTTTTGATAGTGCCATTCATGGCGTTATCGAAGATCTTGATGTGCGGCGAGAATATGAGCAGGTGCCGGTATTACGTACCTTGGTGGCCAATTCCAACTACCTCAGCTGCTTACCCTATCTTGATGTCGAGAAGTGGATAGAGCGCGAAGAGCTGGTGGCGCTGAATGTGCCTGAGCTAAATATGCGCCGGACACTGTCGTTTATCTGGCGAGCAGACGCGGCGGATAACCCGTTGCGWGACTGTATTATCCGTGAAGCCATTCGGATGACCAAAGCCCGCCGTCGAGAGATGTAAGTATCAAGGCGCGAAAAATAAGGATAAAAAAAGCCGGCCACGAGGTGACCGGCTGATGGGTACTGAGGGGCGTCAGGTTAATACATGACGTTATGACCATAACTGGCAATAATCGCTTTGACGTTATCCATCACTTCTTTTGATGGGGGCGAGACGTCTTGCAGTTCGTAATCATGGCCCAGTGCTTCCCATTTGTGTGCACCGAGCTGGTGGTAGGGAAGTAACTCGACTTTTTCGATGTTATCCATGTCTTGAATAAATTGGCCGAGACGATGGGCAGAGTCATCATCATCGGTATAACCAGGGACAACCACGTAACGAATCCAGGTTTTTTGCCCAATTTTGTGCAGATATTTGGCAAAGTCGAGCGTTCGTCGGTTTGATACACCGACTAAATCTTCATGAACCTCATCATTGAGCTGTTTGAGATCCAGCATCACCAAGTCGGTCGCATCAAGGACTTCATCAATCACCGGGGTGTGTTTGCGAATATAGCCGTTGGTATCTAAACAGGTGTGGATCCCTTCCGCGTTAGCGGCTTGGAAAAAATCACGCACAAACTCAGGTTGCAACATGGCCTCACCGCCAGATGCTGTCACCCCGCCACCAGAGGCGGTAATAAAATGGCGATAGGCACGCACATCTTTCATTATTTCATCCACGGTGACTTCTTTGCCGCCATGCGTGTCCCATGTATCACGGTTATGACAGTATTTGCACCGCATCAAGCAGCCTTGCATAAAGACAATAAAGCGGATGCCAGGGCCATCTACGGTGCCACAGGACTCAAATGAATGGATGCGACCGATTGTCGACATAGCTGTCTCCAGACTGCGAATGGCTATGCCGTCATTTTATTACAAACCCAGTGTGAAGATAAGGGAATTCCCGGCTTTTTCGCACTTCTCGCCTTGTATTACCCCCTCATTACACGCTTGACTCAAGCTTGATCACAGTTCCAATTTTTTATTGCCCAATGAGTGAGACGTTAACCAGATAAATTCCATACAGATTTTGTGACTCTTCCCTTTTTTGTCCAAACTGACGTGCGACACGTCGCCAAAGCGATACATGCTTATGCCAGGTTGCATGCAAGCAGGGATATGCTTGGTGTCAGGCTAGGATCAAAGCAAATGCTAGGACTTATAATGAAAAGAATCAGTGATCTGAGAGTGAAAAATAAGCTTGTTGCACTAATGCTGGTTGCCGTTGTGTTGCTGGCAGGGATCAGCGCGTACACCATCAACAAAGAGCGGGAGCAATCCTATGCTGAGCGGACGGCCTCGTTGCGCGCCAATATTGAGGTGGCGCAAAGTGTGGTGGCCTATTACCGACAGCAGGCACCACAAATTGGCGAACAAGAAGCCAAAGCACAAGCGATCGCGCAGCTTAATAAACTGCGTTACGACAGTAATAACTACTTTTGGGTGCTTAAACCTGACCTTACCATTGTGAACCACCCGCTAAAGCCTAAGCTAAACGGCACCAGTGCGGATGGGCTGACCGATGGTGAAGGGAAGCATCACTGGCGTGAGATGGTGGAAGTCAGTCAAGGTGCACAGGGTGGTGTGCTTGATTATACCTGGCGCTCACCTGAGGGCGAGATGAAGCCGAAAATCTCCTACGTTAAAAGGGTTGATGGCTGGGATTGGATTATTGGCTCAGGCGTGCATGTCAGTGATATTGAAGCACGGGTGATACAATCTGCGTGGCAAATCGGTGGTTTAACCCTGTTATCTGGCGCTATCTTGCTGGTAGCCGGTGGGTTTGTCAGCCGCGATATTGTGATGCCATTGGATGAGCTGGTAGAAAAATTCGATCGCATTGCGGGTGGCGATCTTCGGGTAGAGTGTGGTTATACCCGCCACGACGAAATAGGCAAGCTTGCTCGACGGATGGATACCGCGATGAGCAGTGTACGAGAGGCGCTGCGTGTTGCGCATGACGAAGCCAAACAATCGTCGACCATGGCGTCTTCAATAGCGTCGGCCAGTGAGGAAAGTGCACAAAGTATTCAATCTCAACGTGCGCAACTTGAGCAGTTGGCCACGGCGATGAACGAAATGACGGCCACCGTGGCCGATGTTGCCGATCACGCCGAGCAAACCGCGCAAGCCACCAATGACATTTCCTCAATGGCGGACGATGGCAACCATAAGCTAGACAGCACGGTGGCCAGTATTCGTGAGGTGGCTGAGCGTATTGCCGCGGCGGATAAACTGGTGAATCAAGTGAAACAAGGCGTGATGGAGATCAGTGATGTGGCGACGGTGATCCAGGGCATCTCTGAACAAACCAATCTCTTGGCGCTTAACGCCGCCATTGAAGCGGCCCGTGCCGGTGAGCAAGGCCGAGGCTTCGCGGTGGTCGCTGACGAAGTGCGCTCGCTTGCACAAGGCACGCAAAAATCGACCACCCAAATTCAAGGCACCATAGAATCACTGACCAACAACGCGATTGAAGCGGCAGAGGCGATGACATCAAGCCATCAATCCAGTGAAGACAGTGTCAATACGGCGCTAGAAACCCAAGAGCAATTGAAAGCCATGGTGAGTGCCTTGCATGGCTCGAATGACCGCGTGGTACAAATTGCCGCCGCGGCAGAAGAGCAGGGGACGGTGTCAGAAGAAATGAACCAAAACGTGAGCAACATTCACAACTCAGCCAACGAGATTAGCGGTGCCGCCTCGCACCTTGCTGAGCAAAGCCAACTGCTTGCTGATTCAGCCCGTGAGTTGGACAGTAAGTTGGATCGCTTTGAAGTGGTGTAATCGCTGATTATCCCTGGCGGGTGTGTTGACTCGCCGTTAGCCAAGGCCGACGTGCTGGCGGCAAGTCTGGATAAATCGGGAAACAGAGCGATAAATAGGCCGATAAACAAAAACCGCCAGCATTGCCGGCGGTTTTTTCTTTGAGCGTTAACCCTGCTTTATCGCTTACAGTGAAGAGGTAAAGGTACGGGTAATCACGTCTTGTTGCTGCTCTTTGGTCAGCGAGTTAAAACGTACCGCATAACCTGATACGCGGATGGTCAGTTGAGGATAGTTCTCAGGGTGCTCCATCGCGTCCAGCAACATTTCACGGTTCATCACGTTAACGTTCAAGTGCTGGCCACCTTCTTGGCCGCTTTCGTGGTGGAAGTAACCATCCATCAAGCCTGCCAAGTTAGCGCGTTGTGCGTTTTCGTCTTTACCCAGTGCATTTGGCACGATAGAGAAGGTATAAGAAATACCGTCTTTGGCGTGGGCAAATGGCAGTTTACCAACAGATGTCAGTGACGCGACGGCGCCTTTTTCATCACGGCCGTGCATGGGGTTAGCACCTGGGCCAAACGGCATACCGGCTTGACGACCGTCAGGAGTGTTACCCGTTTTCTTACCGTAAACCACGTTTGAGGTGATTGTCAGGATAGACTGAGTTGGAACCGCATCACGATACGTTCTCAGTGAACGGATCTTGTTCATGAAGCGCTCGACCAAGTCACAGGCAATCGCATCAACGCGCTCGTCGTTGTTACCAAATGCTGGATATTCGCCTTCGATATCAAAGTCGATAGCAATACCGTCTTCGTCACGAACTGGCTTCACTTTGGCGTATTTAATCGCGGCTAGTGAGTCAGCCGCCACCGAGAGACCGGCGATACCGCATGCCATGGTGCGATGTACATCACGGTCGTGGAAGGCCATCAGCGCCGCTTCATAGCTGTATTTGTCGTGCATGAAGTGGATGCTGTTCAACGCAGTTACGTATTGTTTTGCTAACCAATCCATCAGGTGATCCATGCGGTCCATGACTTTGTCATAGTCCAACACTTCATCGGTCATCGGCGCGTGCTCAGGGGCAACTTGGATTTTCAGCTTCTCGTCAATACCACCGTTGATGGTATAAAGCAGCGTTTTCGCCAAGTTGGCACGGGCACCGAAGAATTGCATCTGCTTACCAACAATCATTGGCGAGACGCAACATGCAATCGCATAGTCGTCATTATCAAAGTCAGTGCGCATCAGATCGTCGTTCTCGTACTGGATAGACGAGGTGTCGATCGAGACTTTGGCACAGAACTTTTTGAAGCCTTCCGGCAACTGCTCAGACCAAAGCACGGTGATGTTTGGCTCTGGGCTTGGTCCCATGGTGTATAGGCTGTTTAGGAAACGGAAGCTGGTACGTGAAACCAGTGGACGCCCGTCAACACCCATACCGGCAACAGATTCCGTTGCCCAAATTGGGTCGCCAGAGAAGAGGTCATCATACTCAGGCGTACGCAGGAAGCGCACCATACGCAGCTTCATCACGAAGTGATCGATCAGCTCTTGCGCTTGCTCTTCAGTCAGTTTGCCCGCCGCGATATCGCGCTCTAGATAGATATCGAGGAAGGTAGAGGTACGGCCCAGTGACATGGCAGCACCGTTTTGGGTTTTCACTGCACCCAAATAACCGAAGTATGTCCACTGAATGGCTTCTTGCGCGGTTTCGGCAGGGCGAGAAATGTCACAGCCGTATTTTGCGGCCATTTCTTTCAATTGACCCAGTGCGCGATGCTGCTCTGCAATTTCTTCACGCAGCTGCATGGTCATTTGCAGATCTTCGCCGTTTTCGAATTTCTCTTGCAACGAATCGAATTGGGCTTTCTTGTCTTTCATCAAGAAGTCAATACCGTACAGCGCAACGCGACGGTAGTCACCGATGATACGGCCACGGCCATACGCATCAGGCAAACCGGTCAACACGCCAGATTTACGGCACTTCAGGATTTCTGGGGTATAAATATCGAAAACACCTTGGTTATGGGTTTTACGATATTCCGTGAAGGTTTTCTTCACTTGTGGATCGAGTTCGCGGCCGTAGGCGTCGCATGAGCCTTGAACCATACGGATACCACCATTAGGTAGCATGCCGCGTTTCAGTGGCGCGTCAGTCTGCAGACCAACAATCTGTTCCAGATCTTTCTCGATGTAGCCGGCGTCGTGAGACGTCAGGGTAGAAACCACAGACGTATCAAAATCAACCGGTGCATGCGTCGCGTTCTCTTGCTTGATGCCTTCCATCACGCGCGCCCACAGTTTGCGAGTGGCGTCAGTTGGCTCAGAAACTAGGAATGATTCGTCGCCCTCGTAAGGGGTATAGTTTTTCTGGATGAAGTCGCGAACATCAACTTCTTTGCTCCAGTTACCTTCAACAAATCCTTCCCATGCATTGGAAACGTGCTCAGACATGTTGCACCTACCTGTACTCTTTTCAAAAAGATATGTATTGGGACCAGGTTCAGTCATCGTATTTGTCAGTATGGCTGACGCCTGCGACCCATCGATTTATCCGGATACCCCGCCCGAAAGCGGGGCAATGTTATTACAACAAAGATGGAATGCCGGGAATCATTCCGACTGCCAACATGGCAGCAATACAAATGATCACTGTGGCGGTTGGAATCACCAGACGGTCAACGGTAGAGAGCGTTGTCGGGCGCTCTTTATCACCGATAAGACCGTTGTTGTCCAAGAGCATAGTGACTGCCCAACCAAAGACTGGGTTAACAGCCATGGAGGCGAAAATACAAATACCCGCTGCTTGGCTCGACTTGGCGTCTTTCACCATCTGCATGCCTGCTTCAAGCAAGGGCAGGAACACACCCGATAGCAGCGCGATAGTCATCACGGGTGGCCAAGTGGCGACATCCATAGGGTAGCCAATCAAGGCAACGGCAATACATAACAGACCCAGTACAATGGCACCGCCAGGAATAGGTCGACGCGCAATCGCCGCCGGAATCATGTAGGTTCCCCACGATGAGGTGATGTTACCGCCACCCACAGAGGCCCCGACCATTTGACGAATAGAACAACCTGTCATGGTGTCATCCACGTCCATCAATACTTTTTCGGCTTTCTTAGGATAATTTAGTTCCTGGAAGATACGGTGACCAAGAAAGTCCGGTGACCACATCGCTACGGCCAGCAGTGCAAACGGCAAAGAAGCAAGAAAGTGCGACAGGTTTGGAAGACCGAGTTGCCAGCCTTGCTCGGTTGAGCCCCACCAGTAAACCGGATTCAGGTTAGGTACACCCGGTTGAGTAACAAATTCTAGTGACGAGCCTGCACCCAGGGCGGTAGCAATTAATCCACCGGTGACCGCACAGACGGGAATCGCGAGCCAGCGTTTACCGATGCGCGCCAAGAAGGCATAGATCACAATCGACACGGCGAGAATCAAAATGGAGATATAGCCCATATCAATGGCCGCACCCCAGGCGAGCAGGCTCTCAATTTGGCCTTTGGCACCCCCAAAGCCCAAGAATATCAGCAAACCACCAGCCACCCCCTGGCTCGTTAAGTTCACTAATTTAGAGCCGCCTTTGAGATAACTGAGTATCAGGCCAAAGGCACCGATTAGGATCCCTAAGGCGAGAGGATGTGCGCCGGCGAGCGCGATGGTCCCGACAAGCGGGATCATTGGCCCATGGTTACCGGCCAGGTTAGCGCGTGGATTGATAAATCCGCATAAAAGGACACAAAAAAGGAGTGCGGGGATAAGCATTTCAACCCGCGCGACCTCAACAGCAAACGCTTTACCTAAAGTCACATGATCCCACGCGGCGGTTAGCCCCTCAGCCCATGACATCATCACTGCAGAATACATAGCGATAATGCCGATGGTACCGGCCAGCGCGGGAACAAGATCCTCAATTTCAAAACGGAAGTCACGGCCAGGCAGGTTCAAGCCCCAACGGCGCGGACGCATAATTTGTAATTCGTGATTCAGGTAGTCAGCGCGGGAGGCAAATGAAGAAGCCGGCTTGTGCTTCTTTTGATATTCGCTCTTTTCTTCGTGACTCACACTGCGGTCTTGAGCATGTGTTGCCATAATTTCCTCGTCGTACAGAAAGCAAACGCTTTCGAAACAGTGGCTTAGCCAGTCTTTATGTGTTTTTAACGCTGGCCTTATGGCCGTGTTCTGTTTCGTTATCAGCATGCTAACAACAGGGTGAGCGTAGAATGTTGACTTAGATCATTACCGTGTAATTTTTTTACGTGCTACGCCCACTTGAGCCGCGGGTTTTGCCCCTGAATTGCCCCTCTCATCGCCGATAAATCCGTATTCGTGTAATTTAATTACTATTTAAGGCGATGAATATGTGCTACAAAACAGCAAGATAAACGCGCCCGATGTAAAGCGGGCGTGGTGGCATCTTGAATCTGGGTCAATAAATAAAGATAGTCCCTGCGTGCTCGCTGTAGTGATTAAAAAAGATAGGTTATAGTCGCTATATTGTCCTCTAAAAATGGATCCTTATGGTGCGCCGATTGTTCCGCCTTGTTGTTTGTCCTCGCATGCTGATGCCAACGTGGCGTCGTTTGAGTTTGGGCGCGTTATTGCTTTGCCCTGTCATGGTCGTGCAGGCGGCGGGGGTAGACACGGTGAGCGCTGCGATTCAAAACGGCGATTATCAAGATGCGCTTACCCAGGCGGACACCTTGCTGACCCCATCGGAGCAGCAGGCGTTAGTCCCCTCTGAGCGTGCAGAGTTACAACGTTTGCAAGCCATCGCCCACCTTTACCTTGATCAGCGTGCGGAAGCGTATCGCGCTTATCGTCAGGCGTTGACACTGAACGGACTGAGTAAAGCGAGTGAAGCGGATGCGTTGACGGCGGTGATTAGCTTGGCGTTTCGGGTTGAGCAATATGAAGAAGTATTGAACTATGCTCGCCAACTTCGTGATAAGCATACACTGCAGCCAACCTCTGCCCGTTTCGCGATGCAGGCTGCTTATGCGCTATCGCGTTTCGATGTGGCGATTGAATATGCGCGCCAGCTGCAAAAGCTCGGTGCGGAGGATGCCTTTATTCTGCAAACCAAAGGGCTTAGCGAGATGGCGCTATCACGCTTTAAGGCGGCAGCAGCGACATTCGATAAGTTGGTCAATCAACCCGATGTGGCCCCTCGTTGGTTAGAGCAGGCCGCACGCGCCCACGCCAAAGCGGGCTCGCACCAAACGGCACGTCAGTACTTAGCGCGCGCCCATGCCGATATTTCCCTTTATCGTACGCTAGCGGCCTCGTTGTTAGAGCAAGATGCATCACAGCAGGCGTTGCGGTATTGGCAACAGGGATTACAGCAATTGACCCGGCTGCCCACGCGTGATGAGCAGTTATTTCTGGTGCAGTGTTTGATTAAAACAGGCCAGCGCGTGGTAGCGCTAAACTGGATCAGTGAAGTAAATTTGAGCGAGCCAGATAAGCAAACGCTCAAACTACAGGTGATGCTTGCGTATCAACTTAATCATTGGCAGGAAGTGATTGATACCGCGCAAGTGGCGCTCTCTTATGGTCTAAAAGATGATCGTATGCTGTGGCAGTGGTTATCCATCAGTGCGATTAAAGCCGGGGACTATGCGCTGGCAGACTATGCGTTAGAACAGTGGGAGGCGCGTGATCCCACCGGCCTTGCCGAGCGCTGGCGTGACACCCTAGAGCTGCTTAAAGCGAAGCGAGCGAAACGTCGCGACGCGCGGCTGTCATAAGGAGGTTGCCTACGTTAAAGGCAGTACTGTCTTTTTTAGTAGACGTTTAACTATGGTGTTCACAGTTTTGTTACGCACCGTGGATCGTATTGAAATGAAATAAATTGCACGTCTCTCCCCTCTAATGCCAATTTTTATCAGCTTTCTCGATAAAAAGAACCCGCTTTCTTCAAGTTAACTTCTATACTTACCTCGGTTAAAGCCGCTTTATCGAGGTTAATGGCTGACACAGCAATTGTTGGTTTTTTCAGCAGTAAATTTTACAATTGACTTTTTATGCAGTAATAGTGACTATAATGAATGCGCTTTAAAGGTTAACAAAATGTTGCTCATTGGATTGAGGGGTGATATTTTCGATCCATACTCAGTGCATTTGGTGCGCTTTAACCACAAATACAATAGATTTCACGGATGACAGGAGTTAGCGCATGACGGATGCTGTGGCGCTACAGGTAAAATCACTTAAAAAAAGCTTTGGGCAGCATCAAGTGCTCAAAGGTATTTCCCTCGACGCCCACCGCGGCGACGTGATTTCCATTATCGGCTCTTCCGGCTCTGGCAAGAGCACCTTTCTTCGCTGTATCAATTTGCTGGAAACCCCCACGGGCGGTGAAATTTGGGTCAATGGTGAGTTGATCAAAATGAAAAACAACCGTGCCGGTGAACCCGTTCCCGTCAGTGACAAGCAAGTGCAACGCATTCGTTCGCGTCTGGCGATGGTGTTTCAAGGGTTCAATCTTTGGTCGCATATGACGGTGCTGCAAAATGTTATCGAAGCACCCGTGCATGTGCTAGGCGTGCCCAAGGCACAAGCGATTGAAGAAGCAGAAGCGTTATTACACCGCGTTGGGCTTTATGAGCGCCGCGACTACTACCCAGGCCATTTATCCGGTGGCCAGCAACAACGTGCAGCGATTGCGCGCGCACTCGCCGTCGAGCCAGAAGTCTTGCTGTTTGATGAGCCAACCTCCGCGCTGGATCCTGAATTAGTAGGAGAAGTGCTGGGGGTGATGCGTTCGCTGGCTGAGGAAGGGCGCACCATGCTGGTGGTGACCCATGAAATGAGCTTTGCGCGCGATGTTTCTAACCATGTGATGTTCTTGCACCAAGGATTAGTGGAAGAGCAAGGCAACCCCAAAGAGTTGTTTGATTCGCCAGAATCAGAGCGTTTGCAGCAGTTTATCTCATCGATTTATTAATCTATTTAGTAA
>NZ_MUET01000045.1:0-24819 GCF_001995685.1 Salinivibrio sp. IB282
GTACTGTACTGCTGTTGATGAATCAAGAAGCGCTACACGGCATGATGGTGTGGGGCGCAGGCTCGATGGTGCAAACCGACTGGCACAGTGTGCAAGCCTTACTGCCACGTGTTGGATTGGCGGTCGTGTTGATCCTTGCCTTATTAAAGCCGCTCAACGTCTTGAGTCTTTCGGATGAAGGAGCGAAAAGCTTGGGCGTATCACTGGCGAAAATCCGCGTGATTGCGTTGGGACTATCGGTGCTTCTGACCGCGTGGGTGGTTAGCTTGATTGGCGTGATTGGCTTTGTCGGTCTCGCCGCGCCCGCGATTGCGCGCTTATGTGGTGCACGTAAGCTCATCACCCGATTGAGCCTGGCGATGCTTTTAGGTGCGTTGATGCTGGCCGCGACTGATTTGGCCGTTCAGCTGTTACCCGGCCGCCGGGCCATGACGGTGCCCACGGGGGCGGCGACGGCAGCGTTAGGAGCGCCTCTTCTTTTGTGGTTGTTACCACGAGTGTCACTGGGTAATCGTCAACGCCAACAAATGCATGCCGGGACACCCGCGCCGCGTCAGGATTGGCCATTAGGTCGAACGTTGATGTTACTGGTGCTGGGTGTGGTGATTTTTGCCACCGTATCGCGTCAAAGTGAAGGTTGGCAATGGCTGGCGCTGAGTGGCGATTGGTCTTTGTTGGAATGGCGCTTGCCACGGTTGCTGGCGGCGGCATTGGCGGGTGGTGTGCTTGCTGTTGCCGGTGCCGTGCTTCAGCGTTTAAGTGCTAACCCGATGGCGAGCCCTGAAGTGATGGGGATCAGTGCCGGTACGGCGCTGGGACTGATTGYCACTATTTTTGCTGGCATGGGCGCATCTATGCTGAGCTTATATGTCGGTGGTCTAATCGGTGCGGGGGCAACCTTGGCGTTGATTGTGCTGCTTAATCGCAAAACTGGCTTTCAGCCAGAAAAGGTGTTGCTCACTGGCGTCGCCATAGCCGCACTGATGCAAGCGGTACAAAGCTTCTTGATGGCGGGTGGCGATCCTCGCGCATATCAAGTGCTCGCGTGGATTTCAGGTTCAACCTACTATGTGACTGACAGTACGGTGACCACACTGGCATTGGTTGCCGCCGTGCTGGTGGCGTTAGGATTGATGTGCCAGCGTTGGCTCGATATTTTGCCGCTCGGTGGCGAAACCGCTCAATCTTTGGGGGTTAAGGTAGGGCGTGCCCGCATGCTGTTGCTGGCCCTCGTTGCGGTGATGACCGTCAGTGCCACCTTGGTGGTGGGGCCGCTCAGTTTTGTCGGGCTGATGGCCCCGCACATTGCGCGTAGCTGGGGGGCGAAAAATGCCCGGGCGCATATGGTCACCGCCGGATTGATTGGTATGGGATTGATGCTGTTTGCCGATTGGCTCGGACGACAATGGTTGTATCCGCAAGAAATGCCGGCTGGGATCATTGCTTCCTTGATTGGCGGGCTATACCTCATGATCGTGCTACGTAAGCTATAGTTTTAACGTGCGGTGATCGACAGGATCGCCTCATCCCTAACTAAAGAGATGCAGTTTGCATCTCTTTTTGTTTGAGGAGCCAGAGAATGAACAGTGATTCCATGCAGCGCGTGGCGGTTGTCGGTGCAGGTGGCGCGATTGGTGAAGCTTTTTGCCGCGCATTGCTCGACAAGCCATCCATTCAGCAAGTCTTTGCGCTGGGGCGCCACCCCGCACCACTTGCTGAGATAAGTGAAAAGGTCACTCCTGTGGCGGTGAACATTCGCGATGAAGCATCAATACAAGCGGCGGCCGAGCACATCGACGACAACCGTTTAGATGCGGTGATCATTGCCTCGGGGATGCTGCATGATGATGCGGTCAGTCCAGAAAAGCGCCTTGCGGCGTGCAGCAGTGAGGCGATGCACCAGCTGTTTGATGTGAATGCCGTCGCGCCGCTGCTGTTGAGCAAACATCTTGCGGGCAAATTGAAACGCAACGCTGAGGCGAAGCTCGCTATCTWGTCGGCGCGCGTGGGCAGTATCAGTGACAACCGTGCGGGCGGTTGGTATGCCTACCGTGCAAGCAAAGCGGCGGTGAACATGTTAATCAAAGGCATGAGCATCGAACTTGGCCGCCAGGACAAATCATTAACTGTGGTTGGCCTGCATCCGGGGACAGTCGACAGTCGTCTATCCGCGCCCTTTCAAACCAATGTTAAGCCCGGCAAGCTATTCAGCCCGGCCCAATCGGCTGGCTACTTATTGTCGGTATTGGATGGCCTCGACAGTCGTCACACCGGGCGTCTGTTTGCATGGGATGGAGAAGAAATTGCCCCGTAGGCTGGGGCATTATCGAGTCACTTCCAATGCAATGGCTGCTCTAGGGTCGACAAAGGCTTTTCGCTTCCTAGTCCTATCATCTCATCGTATGCCGTGTCGGTCACTAACACGTACTGCGTGGCGTTAACCCATTCAAAATCCTCTTTCACCGCCAGCAAGCTGCGAGATAAGTAGGGCTTATCGCCGTGATAAATCAGCTTCTGCTCCACCGTATCCCCGTGACGCAAAAAGGCGATGGCTTGATACAACATGCCATCAATGCCACGGATCTGAATCTTGTCAATGTTGTCGTAATTTATCAGTTCGCTCAGTTGTAAATTCATCACTCGTCCTTGCGGTTAGGCCTTCCCCAGCCATTACGAGCCATGCAAGCACGCGGATCCCTCGAGGGTAAAGCATTATCAGTCGCAGCCCCCTTTTCAGCCTGTAATGTAAAATAAATGCTACACAAAGGTAAAATTAAAACCGTGGCAATGAGATGATTTTCTCTGCAAAGTCGACGTAACCTGTGGGTAACGGAGACAATGCGTAAGGCTGACTGCCGCTGTTTACGCGCGATTTTTTACGCCAGACAACGACACAAGGCGGTGAACGTGAAACAGAGTAAATACCAATCCAAACCCGTTGATGAGCTGGGCCGAGTAGCCTGGTCGGCACAAGAAAACGATGTATGGCGCCAGTTAGTCACACGGCAACTTGCGTGTATCAAAGACAAAGCGTGTCAGGAATATTTAGACGGGCTACGCATGCTCGACTTGCCGCATGATACGGTGCCACAGATCCCAGATGTGAATGCAGTGTTAATGCGAGAGACGGGCTGGCAAGTGGCTCCTGTGCCTGCGTTGATTGATTTCGACCATTTCTTTGCCTTATTGGCGGACAAGAAATTCCCTGCGGCGACCTTTTTGCGCACCAAAGAAGACTTTGATTACTTGCAAGAGCCGGATTACTTCCATGAGATTTTCGGTCACTGTGCGATGCTGACTCACCCAGCGTTCGCTGAGTTTACCCATATGTACGGCCAACTGGGTAAGAAAGCCACGCCCAAAGAGCGCGTCTATCTTGCACGCTTGTATTGGTTTACGGTCGAGTTTGGTTTACTCAGTGACACGCAAGGCAATCGCAGTATTTATGGCGGCGGGATCTTGTCGTCGCCGGCGGAGACCGAGTACGCCTTTAATAGCGACAAAGCGGTGCGTAAGCCTTTAGAAGTGATAGATGTCATGCGCACGCCTTACCGGATTGACATCATGCAACCCATTTACTTTACCATTGAGTCGATTGACGACTTATTTGCCATCAGTCAACGTGACTTGATTGCTGATGTGCATCAAGCCATGGAACTGGGCCTTCATGCGCCTTTGTTCCCGCCCAAACCGAAAAAGACAGAACAGCAAAAGGAAACGCAACATGTCTGAACTAACTGAGTTGAAATGTGAAGCCTGTAATATTGATGCCCCTTTGGTCAGTGCTGAGGAAATGCCAGCGCTGCTTAAAGACATTCCGCAGTGGCGTAAAGTAACACGAGATGGGATTGATCAGCTCGAACGTGAGTTCACCTTCCGCAACTTTAAGTTGGCGTGGGCGTTTGCCAACCAAGTGGCTGAGCTGGCTGAGCAAGAAGGACACCATCCCGCTATCTTGCTGGAGTGGGGTAAGGTGACCGTGACTTGGTGGTCGCATAAGATCAAAGGCCTGCACAAAAATGATTTTATTTGTGCGGCGAAAACCGACGACGTTGTCCCTGAGTAAACCAAAAACGCCCCGAGTGTGATCTCGGGGCGTTTCTTTTTCGCTCACTTGCTATCTATCCCAGTCACGCAAGTATCCATCCTGCGATCTCATCACCATTTCTCGGCAATCTTTTACTCTTCTTACGACTCTTGGGCCGTAGAGTAAGATAGATTGAAAAAAGTGACACGGTCACTTTATCGTGTTGAGCTTACTCTTCTTCGTCGCTTGTGTCTTTTTGCTTAACGGCAAAATACTGCGCTAGGATTTCGTCAGTGAGCTCACCTTTTTCCTCAAGGGCTTTGAGCTTTGCCACAATCGCTTTTTGTTCGTCGAGTGAGGGCAAAGTCTCTGGCTCATGCTCGGGGGCGTCATCGGCCAGTTGATTCAAAATATCCATAAATGTACCTCGTAATATGCTTAACGCAGAGCCTAGCAAAAATCGTGATTTTGCCCAAGCAAAAGACGAACGTGAGCCAAGTAGTTGGACTTAACACACTCAGTTACATCAAAAAAAAGGCTCAGACCCCGCGCCATTGGTCTACGTTTGTAGTAAAGGTTTGTTTTAGGGAGAGTGAGCTGTGAGTGAAATCTTTTTTTCATGCCAACCCATCTTTGATGAAGCGCAAAACCAGTGGGGCAATGAGCTGCTGTTTAGGGACGGCCAAGAAAATAAGTTTCCTTCAATCGATGAAGATACGGCGACATCGCGCATTCTCAGTGCTAATTTTTTATCAGGGAAAGAGCTCGATGATAGCTTACGGTACGTGGTGAGTTTTTCGGAGGCTGCACTGCTTGATGAGATCCCCTTTTCGATTCCGGTTAAATCTCTAGTGATTTGTGTCACCGCAAAGTGTAACGCGACGCCGATGCTGGTGAAGCAACTGGAGTCTTACCAGAAAGCTGGCTTTACCATTTTAGGAGAGAGTGATGTCTTCACGAGTCGCTGGCAAAGGCACTTACAGCTTTTCGATGTTGTTCGTGTGAGTATGGCTTCAGAGAACTTGTCCGATTGGACGGGGTCGATCTCCAGTAATCCGGGTATGCGCTTTTTAGCCACGAAAGTGGAGAGTAATGAGGAATTTTTGTTGGCCAAGCATCTCGGGTTCAGCCTATTCCAAGGATATTTTTTTGAACAGCCTTTGATTAAAAGCTATAGTGATGTAGCTCCCTCAGTCATTAGCCTACTTGATGCCTGTATTGTGGTTAACCGCAGCCCCCATGACATCGACGAAATCACAGACGTGATCTCTCGAGATGTGTCCTTGTTATATAAAGTGGTAACCAGCGCTAATATTCTCGCTAAATCAAAGAAGAAAACGATAACAAACCCCAAACAAGCAGTAGTATATCTAGGACTGGAATCACTGCGGCGGCTAATTTCTTTGCTGATCATGTCTAACATGAATCACCAAGAGTGTTCTCATCTACAAAATGCGGCCATTCTGCGCGCTATTTTTATGCAGCAAGCTAGCCCATTATTGAAAAGCATTGATCCTGACGAAGCCTTTTTAGTGGGGGCATTTTCACTCCTTGATGCGATGCTTGGTATCCCCATGGAGGATGTTGTGAAGCAGCTTTCACTCGACCAAGAGGCCAAAAACGCATTGATGTCTCAGTCAGGACCTTATGGTGAGCTTTTGGAGTTATGTAAGAACATTGAACACGCCAATTGGGACTGGGTCGGCTCGCTGTGTGAAAGGATGACGTTAAAGGAGCGCGCTGTCTTGAGGGCGTTTGATAAAGCCCGTTATCAAACCCAAACCTTGGCGGCGACAATGCAGGTGTGAACATGATGAATAAAGTAGGTATGCGGCTAGCTGTTATTTTGATTGTACTAGCGACCTTACTATTGGGGGTGTTTGGTTACTACAATTACCATGTTGCCAAAGAGCGGCTTGAGTCCGATATGAATCAGGACATTAACTCGATCACTCAGCGTCTCAAGCAGCGTCTCCCTACTCTGATGTGGAATTATGACTTTAATAATGTTCAAAATGATTTAGACAGTGAAATGGGCTCTCGTTATGTCCATCGCCTTGAGCTGACGGATAGCAATGAAGAATTTCGTTATGTGACTGACTCTAAAGGCATGCGGTCAAACGATGAGTTAAAAGAAATCAACGTTTCCTTGGTCTATGATCAGGAAGGCCAATCTGTCGATGTGGGTAGGTTGATTATCTACCAAGATAGTCGATACATTGATAAAGAGCTCAACACAGAAATTCTCCGTACTGCCACGCAAATCATTCTGTTGAACTTGTTGGTTGGTTTTTTTATTTGGAAATACGCTAAGCAGATCAATCGAGCGGAACAAAGTCGTGCGTATTTAAATACAGTGATTCATAGTTACACTGATGCGCTATTAGTGCTCGGCGATAAGCACAGTATTATTACTATTAATGACTCGGCTAAGAAGTTATTCGAATTAGAATCTGTGCCCGACGAAGCGATCAGCTTATCGACGATTATTTCTCGCGTCAGCCCTAATTCACGCGGCTATTTTTCACAAGCGCTTTATGGTCTCGGAGGGCAGTTACAGCGGTCATACGAGATAGATACGGATCAAGGTGTCCGTATTGTGCAGGTCAAATCAACGCCCATCAAAGATGAAGACCCGAGAGCACTGAACGTGGCGATTATTCGCGATATCACGGAACAGCACCTCGATAAACAAAAAGTATCTAAAGGGGCTGAGCTTTTCTCTGCGATGAAAAGCTTACAAGATAAGTTTCTGATCAGGGAAGATTTCGGTAAGAGTTTCCAAGATGTTTTGCAGATCCTATTACGAATAGGGGAAAGTAATCATGGCATTATTGTCGAGGTGGGTCACAGCGATGATGATCCGATCAAAACCAATCTGCCTTATAAAGTGCTCGCACAAACTCGATTGGTGAAGAATGAGTTTATTGGTGAAGAGTTTGTGCGAGGACTGATTGAGGAAATCATTGAGACCAAACAAAGCAAACGTAGTCTGCAAATGGCGAGTGTGGCAGGAAATAATCAGAAAATGATTATCAATGTCTACGGTACGCCTCTTTATATGTCGAGCCAAATGGTAGGGGTGGTCTGCTTGTTTGATGAATCGACCACCTACAATGAAGATCTTCAAGGCTGGATTGAGCCGATACTATCAAGCTTAAGCTCAATGGTGCACTTTGTGCAGCAGAAGTCGTTGAATGACATGATCTCAAAAGAAATGGCACGAGCCAAGGAGCAAGCAGAGCGGGCGAACGAATCAAAGACCAACTTCTTGGCGATGATGAGTCACGAGATTCGCACACCCATGAACGGCATTGTTGGCATGTCTAACCTTTTGATGGAGACCTCGCTCAATCAGCAGCAACGCTATTTTGTTGATACGTTGCAACACTCGTCTACGGCACTGCTGAATATCATTAATGATGTGCTCGATTTAACTAAGATTGAAGCTGGAAAGATGACGCTCACCAAACAGTCATTAGATTTGGCGGAGCTTGTTCACGAATCCTTAAGTATTTTTACCGCAAAAGCAGCGGAAAAGCAGTTGCGCTTACATTGCTATATCGATCCAGACATGCCTTGTGATATTGAAATTGATGMCACGCGTTATAAGCAGGTGATCATAAACTTGGTTGGCAACGCCGTTAAGTTTACCAAGCAGGGACATATTGCTGTGCGGTTATTCCAACGGCAAACGGGTGATGGCTCAGTAACATTGGTCATGGAAGTAGAAGATACAGGGATCGGGATCCCGGAAGACCGCCACGAAGCCATTTTTGAGAACTTTACCCAGGTCGACAACTCCTATTCGCGTTCTTATCAAGGCACGGGACTGGGCTTACCAGTCTGTCGTAAATTATTGCGGCTTATGGATGGTGACATTTACATCCGCAGCCAAGAGAACCAGGGAACCACTTTTACCGCCGAAGTGCCCGTCACGATCAGCGATCCTGACTCTCAGTTATTAGCCCAATCCAAGCTAGAAGCGGGGATAGAGAGTGATTCCATCTACTTGGTGTCGGAAGATGCTATTTTGATCGATACGCTATCCGCCTACTTAGACCGACTTGGTTTGCGTTTAGTGGCTAAAAGCGATGGAAACGCATTAATCGTTGGCGATCTCAGCGACGCTGTGTTGATGATTGACCAAGATAAAATGCAAAGTTGCCAGGCTTTAGTGGGCAAAGCGCAAAAATCGGTCGCAATTAGCCATGATGGCCATCATGACACTGGCATGGCGACGCTGACTTGTCCGATTTATCACGTTGAACTGTATCGTGTATTAAACGAGGATGAGAATGCATTGACAGAGCCTGAGCCTGTGGCTGGGCAGTATGATGATATCCAATTCAACCTTAACGTTCTCGTGGCTGAAGATCACTTGGTGAACCAAGAATTGATTGACATTATTTTATCTAAACTAGGCTGTCAGCGTGCGCTGGCCGTCAATGGTAAAGAAGCGTTAGAACTTCATAAGTCTTCACCGTTCGATATCATCTTGATGGATTGTCAAATGCCGGAAATGGATGGCTTTGAAGCCACGCGTGAGATCCGAAAATTCGACAAAAACACGCCCATTTTGGCAGTGACGGCTAACGCGCTCTCTGGTGATGCAGAGCGTTGTGTGGAAGCAGGGATGAACGGACATCTCGCTAAGCCCTTCAGTAAAGATCAACTCATTGAATTGTTACTCCTGTATGCTCATCCAGATGCGGTCAGTTATGGCGATAAAACCACTGACGAAGAGGAAACAACCTTGGATGACTTAGCCAGCGAGCACTTTACAGATGCGTCCACAGAGACAAACTCCTTACCAGAACCAGAACCAGAACCAGAGCAGCCATCCGGAGGGAATACAATGAGCGACACCTCACCCCCCATTGACATCCAGCATGTCAAAGACCAAATCGGTGATAGCATGGACTTGGTAAAAATGCTGCTTGATAAGTACGTAAAAAACCAAACCAATGATTTAGAGGCTTTGAAGGCCGCATTTGCAGAACAAGATATCGAAAAAATTAAAAAACTTGGCCACAAAATGAAAGGAGCGGCCGCCATGATCGGCGCCAAAGCACTATCACAAACATGTCTTGAGTTAGAAAAGTCACCGCATGATGAGTTGGAGGCGCTACATCCCTACCTTCAGCGGATAGAGGAGCAGACAACACGGGTGATTCAACAGGCAGAGCACCTCTGTGAAACATCTTGATACATTATCCGGCACTGGTTAGCATAGCCGTTAGCGCGGGATAAGATAAAAACAATGACCCATCAAAGACCTAGGGCCCGACAAACGCTGTCGGATCCTGGGTTTTATTGTAAGGAAAAACTGATGATAATGCGTTTTGTATTGAGCGGTTGCCTCGCTCTCTCCCTAGCTGGCTGTGGTGAGCCGAAGGTGTCAGCACCGTCTGAAACACCGCCTCGGCCAGCAAAATTACTGGCGGTAGTGACGAATGAAGATGGACTCACCCGCCAATTTCCTGCCCAAGTTGAAGCGGATGATAAAGCCTTGCTCTCATTTCGTGTATCAGGCGTGATTGAGTCAATGCCGATCAAAGCAGGTATGGATGTTGCGAAAGGGCAAGTCCTGGCGGCGTTAGACAGTCAGCAATATCAGCTGCAATTGGATAAGGCGCGTGCGCAATATCAGCTTGCTCAGGTACAGTTTAACCGTGCCGAACGCCTGCACAATAATAAAGTGCTCGCCGAACAAAGGTTCGATGAAGCCCGCTCGGCACTCAGTGAAGCGGCGGCTGGTCTAGAGCAAGCGCAGACAAATCTGAATTATACGCAACTAAAAGCGCCGTATGCGGGGACTGTCTCACTTCGAATGAAAGAGGAGAATGAATTCGCACAAGCACAAGCGCCAGTGCTACACATTCAATCCAAAGACATCATTAATGTCAGCTTTCAATTGCCAGAACGCTATTTCCATTACTTTGCACAGCATGCGGATAATTTGGTCCCAAGCGTATCATTTGATACCCACCCATCACGCCAGTTTCCCGCGCAGTTTAAGGAAATCGATACAGAGGCGGATCCTAAAACGGCGTCTTACCATGTCACTGTGAGTTTAAATCGACCTGACGCCATCAATGTTTTGCCGGGAATGGCAGCAAAAGTGCATGCCACCATTCCTACTAAGTCGCAAACGCAAGTGCCCCAGTCTGCCGTGCTCGAGACGAATGAGGGGACGGCCGTATGGCGCGTTGGTGATAACGGTGAAGTTAAGCTAACCCCAGTCACCTTGCGTGAAGGAAAAGTCGTTTCGGGCCTAGAAAATGGTGAGGTGATTGTGGCAACTGGCGTCAGTGCGCTGAAAGAGGGTGACCGTGTGAAAGCATGGGTGAAGGAGAGAGGATTATGAGAGCAATACATGGACTGATTGGTGTCCTTGCGGTGGGGGCGCTGTTTGGGTGCCAACCGGAGACCGAGTCTCAACCTGCTCCTTTGCCGGTAGTGTCTACGTTTACCGTGAGCCAACAACCATTAAATGAACGCATCTCTTTCCCCGCGGTGGCGGCAGCAGCTGATAAAGCCACGCTCGCGTTTCGCGTACCGGGGGAAATTCAAGCGATCAATGTCAAAGCGGGTGATCGCGTGACGCAGGGACAGGTATTGGCACGTTTGGAGCCGACCGATTACCGCTTAGCGGTAGAGAATGCCAGTGCACGTTTTGACGTGGCCGATGCGCAGTATCGCCGCTCAGCCCCCCTGGTAGAGAAAGGTATGCTTGCCCAATCACAATTTGATGAATTAAAAGCGCAGCGTGAAATTGCGCAAGCGGAGCTGGCTCTGGCCAATCTTCGTTTGTCTTATGTTGCGCTCAGAGCGCCAGCTGACGGGGTGATATCTAAGCTGAATGTTGAGCCATTTGAAACCATCGCGCCAGGACAAGGGATCATGAACATTCATGATGCTTCGCGTGCTGATATTCGTGTACAAGTGCCGGATGTGTTATTCACCCAAAACACGGGCGCGAGTGCAGAAGAAGTGCAAGATCGGCTACAACCGAACGTCTTAACTCAGCAAGGGCAGTCTTACCCCGCCACCATCGATGAATACACGGCAGAGCCGGATCCGAGCAGTGGTGCTTTTGTAGTGACGCTAACCATGCCCATGCCAAAGGAGCAGTTTATTTTAGATGGCATGCCCGTACAGGTCAGTATTGCGAGGGAAGGGTTACAACTGACACGCACCGGACTTTCCGTGCCCATCGAAGCGGTGTTTAACCAAGACGGGGATCCACTGGATCGAGACCACAGTTATGTATGGATTTATGACAGCGCCACACAAACCGTGGCGAAACAGCAGGTAACGATGGGGCGCATTCATGGTCAGCGGCTAGAAATCACCCATGGTGTGTCTAAAGGGGATCGTATCGTGGTGGGAGGAACCAATCACCTATCTGAGGGGCAAAAAGTGACGCTGGCATCGAAAGAGGAAAACGCATCATGAAGCAGGGTGTAGCCGGATATTTTATTCAAAATAAAGTGATTAGCTGGATGATCACGCTGATTTTCCTGATTGGCGGCACCCTTGCATTTTTGGGCTTAGGGCGGTTGGAAGACCCGGCTTTCACGATCAAAGATGCGATGGTGGTGACCAGTTATCCAGGTGCCACTCCCCAGCAAGTGGAGGAAGAAGTCACTTATCCGCTGGAGAAAGCGGTTCAGCAGCTGACCTATGTGGATGAAGTACGTTCGATCTCCAGTCGCGGCCTGTCCCAGATCACGGTCAAAATGAAACCCAAATACCGCTCTGATGATTTGCCTCAGATTTGGGATGAGTTGCGACGAAAAGTCCATGATGCACGTGGCGCGCTTCCTCCTGGTGTCAATCCGCCACAGGTGAAAGATGATTTTGGCGATGTGTTTGGGATCATGTTAGCCGTCACTGGCGAAGGGTACGGCTACAGCGAACTGAAAGACTACGTCGACTTTTTACGCCGCGAGCTTGAGCTTGTTGATGGCGTAGGCAAGGTGCAAGTCAGCGGTACGCAGCAAGAGCAAGTCTTCATTGAGGTCTCGATTCAGCGGTTAAGTAGCCTAGGGATCGCACCGGATACCTTGTTTAATTTGTTGGCGACACAAAACCTCGTGAGCAACGCCGGGGCCTTGCGTGTGGGTGATGAATATATTCGCATTCACCCAACTGGCGAGTTTTCCTCCGTGGATGAGCTGGGTAACTTAATTCTGACTGAAGCAGGGTCACAAGGGTTAATTTATTTGCGCGACGTTGCCGAGGTAAAGCGTGGATATCAAGAAGTACCGCGGCAAATTATTTCGTATAACGGTAAACAAGCGCTACAAGTAGGGATATCGTTCGCTGATGGCGTGAACGTGGTAGAAGTCGGCGACAAGGTGGATAAGCGTCTCGCGGCGTTAAACAGTGATCAGCCTGTGGGCATCAATGTCCATCATGTCTACAACCAGCCCAATGAGGTCGATACCTCCGTCAGCGGATTTGTCTCCAGTTTAGGCCAAGCGGTAGCGATTGTGATTATCGTACTGCTCTTTTTTATGGGCCTGCGCTCTGGGCTATTAATTGGTTTGGTGTTATTGCTGACGGTACTGGGTACGTTTGTATTCATGTACTACTTTGAGATTAACCTGCAACGTGTGTCTCTCGGGGCGTTAGTCATTGCCCTAGGGATGTTGGTGGATAATGCCATCGTGGTGGTCGAAGGGATACTCGTGGGCTTAAAGCGAGGGCGAACCCGTCTACAGGCGGCTCACGATATTGTGACGCAAACCAAGTGGCCTTTGCTGGGGGCGACGGTGATCGCGGTAACGGCGTTTGCCCCGATTGGCTTGTCCGAAGACGCAACGGGCGAATACTGTGGCACCTTATTTACGGTGTTATTAATCTCCTTGCTGTTAAGTTGGTTTACCGCCATCACGTTAACGCCTTTCTTTGCCAGCGTGTTTTTCAAAGAAACACCGCTCGACGAAGGGGATGAGGGCAGTGATCCCTACAACGGGATTCTGTTTGTGGTGTATAAACGTTTTCTTACCGCCTGCATGCATCACGCCTATATCACCTTGTTGGTAATGGTAGTGGCATTGGGGGCTAGTATTTATGGCTTTGGCCATCTCAAGCAGTCGTTTTTCCCAGACTCTACCACGCCCATGTTTATGGTCGACATTTGGCTGCCAGAGGGCACTGATATTCGTGCAACACAAGGCACCTTGGATGAGGTGTCGAGCTGGCTGAGTAAACAACAAGGCGTCAACTATGTTTCTACCAGTGCCGGACAAGGCTCGCAACGTTTTATGTTGACCTATTCACCGGAGAAAACATATGCCGCCTATGGCGAGCTGATCGTCCGTGTTGACCAATACGAACATGTTAAACCCACTATGGGCATGGTGCGTGAGCATATTCGTAGCCAGTATCCAGATGCGCAGCTTAAACTGAAGCCTATTTCCTTAGGGCCTGCGACTGGCTCGAAAATTGAAGCGCGTATTTTTGGTTCAGATCCCACTAAGCTACGCGCAATTGCTAAACAAGTAGAAGCACGATTGCATCAGGATCCTGATGCGGTGAATATCCGCCATGATTGGCGTAATCGCACCAAAGTTCTTGAGCCTGCGTTTAATGAAAGTCAGGCGCGACGCTATGGTATCACCAAAAAAGATGTCGACGAGTTACTGACTATGACATTCAGTGGCAAACGGATTGGTGTATACCGGGATGGGACCAACCTTATGCCGATCGTTGCGCGGTTGCCCGATGAGGAGCGTGTGAATATCAATACCTTAGAAGGCATGAAAATATGGAGCCCGGTATTGAAAGACTATATTCCTTTACAGCAAGTTATTCTCGATTACGACATGCGCTGGGAAGATCCGATTATCATGCGCAAAAACCGCAAAAGAATGCTCACCGTGTTGGCTGATCCCGATCCCTTGCGGGAAACCACCGCGGCGACCTTGCTAAGCCGCGTGCGCGCTGATATTGAGTCGATTCCTCTGCCTGAAGGTTACAGTATCGAGTGGGGTGGGGAGCATGAATCTTCCCAAGAGGCAAAAGAAGGCTTATTTAGCATTATGCCGCTTGGTTATTTGTTTATGTTCCTGGTCACCATATTGTTGTTTAATTCGGTGAAAGAGTCATTGATCATTTGGCTCACGGTTCCCTTAGCGGTAGTTGGGGTCACCACAGGGCTGCTGTTGTTAGATACGCCGTTTGGTTTTATGGCGCTTTTGGGCTTTTTAAGCTTGAGTGGAATGCTGCTTAAAAATGGCATTGTGTTGATCGATCAGATCAACATCGAAGTGGCCAGTGGTAAGCAACGCTATCAAGCGGTCGTCGATGCGGCGGTAAGCCGGGTACGCCCGGTGTGCATGACAGCCATTACCACTATTTTAGGGATGCTCCCTTTGTTGCCGGATGTTTTCTTCCGGCCGATGGCGGTGACGATCATGTTTGGGCTCGGGTTTGCCACCGTGCTGACATTGATAGTGGTACCCGTGCTATATCGGATCTTCTATCAAATTCGCTATCACCCTGAATAGCCCCACCTTAAGCACCGTGTTGACGGTGCTTTTTTTGTGTTTCAATCTTAAGATAAAAGCGCCTGTGTATAACTTGAATTTCATCCACAAAAACAGTTGATAACTCGGTGAATTTCAWCGCAACCTCGCGATTTTATCGGCGTTGCGTAAAGTCAATAATGTAATGGTGAATTCAGAACCRAAATCACAATGGTATTGGGGGTTATGTAACTGGTTGATTATACTTTATGGGTAAGTAGGGCCAGTCTATTGTGGAGATAGACTGGCTGAAGACGTGACAAACAATGAACTGATAAGCGCGTTGATGGCGGATTAGTCGTCGATTTTTTTGACCGATAGCGTCAATTCAAAGGTCGCCATAGGCTCATCCCCGTGTAAGCTCGGGCAAGTGGCGACAATGGTGACAGGCTGATTAACGCGATGACCTGTTTCGATTGATTCACTGATCATCTGGTTAATCTTGTTGCCATCGAAACAAGTAAACACCACATCATCCTCGGGTCGTTTATGAAAATCAGCGTTGACGGATTTAAACGCCAAGCTAATTTTAACCCCGCGTTGCTCAGCCATCGCCATGGCAAGAAAGCCACCTGCGACATCAGCGCCAACCGCCAACGCACCGAAATACATGCTGTTGAGGTGGTTTTTGGTACGCCGCCCCAGTGGGATTCGCATTGTGACATGCTTATCGTCGATGGAGAGGATCTTAGGACGACACCAGCCAATCATCGGCACTTTTAAGAAGCCGAATAACGACAAATGTTGATTAGCGCGTGCTAACGGAGACGAGAACATAGACACTCCTTGTTATCTGGTCATACCTGTCACGCTACATCGATGCTCAATTTGTCGTCAACATTTTGTTAACAAAGTTGTGGCCTAGTGCTTTATTTTTTCAGGCATTCGACATCCATTGTTGAGATTAATCCATTGCACAAGGCACGAAGAATAATGGCGCAGGTTTTGGTGTCTGTGATTTGTCCATTGGCAACGAGTGCCTTTAACTGGGAAGGGCTCACCCAATAAGGCTCGATAAACTCATCGTCATCGAGTTGCGTCTCGGTGGATGTGAGCGCTTGGGCAATGTAAAAATACTGCATTTCATCGCAAAACCCGGGCACAGGGTGCGCGATGCCGAGTGGATGCCAGCGAGTTGCCACATAACCGGTCTCTTCTTCTAACTCTCTTTTGGCGGCGTCTCGTGGTGGCTCCTTCGCTTCCAGTGTCCCTGCTGGCGCTTCGATAATCCATTGATTGATAGCCGGACGAAATTGTTTGAGCAGTAGTATATTGCCAGCGTCTGACAGGGGTAATACCACGACGGCCCCGGGGTGGCGCACAACGTGATGTGCGTGGTACTGGCCATCAGGTGTGTATGTATGCGCCTCCACCAAGCTGAGCTTTTGCCACTGGTAGCGTATCGTGTCATTCATGTTCGTATGATCCTTTGTTCGTGGTGCCATCAGTATTTTTGGTGCAGTGTTTTTTGCTAAAGTATGATAGCATTCGCCGCCTTAATTGGCGTGTGTACGCCTTTTGCTTTTGATTTACCTTTGGAGTGATACCTTGCAATTTGACGATCTGGGACTTGATAGACGCTTACTGTCGCTTATTGCCCACCGTGGATTTGAACAGCCAACAGACATTCAACGTCAAGCGATTCCCGTTGTAATGGCAGGCAAAGACCTATTGGCCTCTTCAAAAACAGGGTCGGGGAAAACCCTGGCGTTTTTGTTGCCAGCTATGCAGCGTGTGTTGCGTTCTAAACCCCTCAGTCGTCGCGATCCGCGTGTTTTGATCTTGGCGCCGACCCGTGAGCTAGCAAAACAAGTGTATGGTCAGCTGCGTATGCTGACTAGCGGCACTAACCACAAACCGGCTTTGGTGCTCGGTGGCGAGAATTTTAACGAGCAAGCGAAAGTGTTTCGTCAATCGCCAACCTTTGTGGTCGCGACACCGGGTCGATTAGCTGATCATCTTGAACAACGCCACCTGTCTTTGTCGGGGCTGGAAATGCTGATTTTGGATGAAGCGGATCGCATGCTTGACCTAGGCTTTAAAGCACAGCTCGACACGGTTAACCAACATGCTGATCACCGTTTAAGACAGACATTGATGTTTTCTGCCACCTTGGATCATCAGCAAGTGACTGATATCGCAGCCGGGATGCTCAAGTCGCCTAAACGTGTAGCCGTAGGAGAAATTGAAGCGTTACATAGCGATATCGAACAGCACTTTGTGCTGAGTGATCACCTCGACCATAAACACGCGCTGCTTGAGCAACTGGTCAAAGCCAATGCGCATAAGCAAGTCATGATTTTTACTGCGACACGCGCTGATACTGAACGTTTGGCGGAGCGTTTTTCTCAGGCAGGCTACCAAGCGATTGCACTCAGTGGCGAATTGAATCAGGCCACACGCAGCCGAATCATGAACGAGTTTGAGCGCGGATTTCATGAGGTATTGGTGACCACGGACGTGGCATCGCGTGGTCTGGATTTAATGAATGTGTCTTTGGTGATTAATTTTGACATGCCAAAGCATGCGGAAGAATACATCCATCGAGTAGGGCGTACCGGTCGTGCTGGACAGCAAGGGTTGGCCTACTCATTGGTTGGACCTAAAGATTGGCGTAGTTTTAAAAATATCGAAGGCTTTTTGCAGCAAAAACTCGATTTCACCAAGATTGAAGGCTTTGAAGGGAAGTTCAAAGGCTTTAAAGAGCAAAAAGCGAAAAAATCAAAGCCGTCGGATTCAGTTAAACATAAAAAAAAGCCGGCCAAAGCGCAGAAAAAAGCGCCTAAAAAACGTGATAGAAGCTTTTACACCAATGTACCCGCTGGTGATGCGCCTTTAGTCAAAAAGAAACCTAAGCCAGAATCCTAACCTCGCAGTGATGACAACGCGTTTGTCACTTAGTGTTAATCGTTAACCTGCTCGCTGCGCCATATGCGCAGCGGTATCTGCTCCCTCGCTATCCGGCGATTATTTTCTCTTTAATTGTTAGTCGCAATCGTCAGCGGTAGTGAAAGCTGCGCATTGTCGCACCGCAAAATGTTTAGTGATGAAATTTTATGCGTTCAACTGTCGAGTTGAGCAAAAAACTCACTTTTCTTTGCGTGAGATCGATTCTATGGCTGATTTTACAGTGAGTTATCCGTAGACTACGCCTATCTGTTGGAAAGCGCCTATCCTTTGAACAGTTTGAGTCGCTGAAAACACGTATCGTTTTGTCTATCATTTTTAAACTGGGAAAATTGCTGTGGAAACTGCACTGGTCGTTGCTTTTATCACTGCTGCGGCGTGGATTGTTCGCCGTGAACGTGCTGCACAATAATCTGCTGATTGAGCCCTTTTATACACTCGTTTTAGTCAGCAAAAACGAAAAGCCTTCTCTGTGGAGAAGGCTTTTTTATGTTTATGTGTTCTAATGCCAGGGGTCAGCTGTCGTAATAGTCACCATCTGACACTTCATGAAAATCTTCTACTTGGCTGGCGGCTTGGAAATCAGCAGCAGGCTTGAGTTGACGTCGCCGTAACATCGTTACTTGCTCTTCCAAGCGATGAGCAGTCTCAATGTTGCCTTCTTGATAGGCCTCTTGGATCTTTCTTTCAAATTCATCAATACGTTGAGTCATCACCATCGTTATACCCTCCGACAGTTCCCACGCACAATCACAACAAGCATCGCTGTGGGAGTTGCACCACGCACTAGACGCCCGCCTTTTGATAGCGGTTACGTCCATACCTTAAACTTAGTTTAGTTTGACAATATAACCAGTGAGAGAGGTCACACTGGACGGCAACACAAGGGAGTGAGATAGTTACCGTTTGCTATTAATACAGGTATCTGACAGAAAAAATCAAGCGATTTTGTTCCAAGCCATTGGCACGCCAAGTTGCGCCGAGCGACAAGGTTTCAGTGGAGTGAAAGCGCCCGCCAATTTCCACCAAGCTGGTGGTGTCGTCCTGATCAAAGATGATAGAACCGACATAGAGATTGGCTTCAATCGGTGGGGCTACCCAGCCACGTAATCCGGCACCAATCACAGTAGCAAAATCACCGGTATCATGCTTGTCGTCGTCTGGTCGCCGAAACCAAGCGCCTTCCAACTCGCCATACACATCGACAAACTGGTTAATTGGGGCATGAAACCCCACACCGCCTGAGGTGTACCAGTCTCCTTCAAACTGCGTATCCCCTTTGGCGACAAAGTGTGCGCCTTCGGTAAATGCAAAGCGTCCTAGCCCGCCAATCCCACTCGGGTTTGCAAGGACGTTGACCTGAATATGGTTGTAATCAAAATTGGTCGCATGGACAGCGGGTACGGTCAGGGTTATGGCCAATAGTGCCGCTTGACTGAGGCGTGTGATCACAGCATTTACTCCATTTGCATTTAACATCAGTGTAATAGCTTCAACGCAACCAGTGCAATCACTTCGCCGATCTTGCACCCATATTTAAGTTACGGCGCACATTGTTGTTCGCTTAATCCACGGGTCTGATTGTGTCAATATTTTTGTTGATTTGATGTTTGTGTTTTGCGTAAAAAAATATTTGCACAAAAGAATATGGCAGGTTAGCGTAAGAGTTCAACAAAGAAAACGTGGTAATCAGCTACGTGAACCCGCGACATGCAAACACAGGATTAGCCCATGAGTGTACACCCAACGGATGACGTAAGAATTGAGCAAATAAAAGAACTTCTTCCGCCTATTGCTGTATTGGAAAAGTTTCCCGCAACTGACGCGGCGGAACAGACTGTCTTTGCGGCGCGTCAGGCGATCCATCAGATCCTAAACGACCAAGACGATCGTTTGGTTGTCGTTGTGGGGCCTTGTTCTATTCACGATCCTAATGCGGCACGTGATTATGCCAAAAAACTTAAGCAGCTGCGTGAGACATTGAGTGCCGACCTGGAAGTGGTGATGCGGGTTTATTTTGAAAAGCCGCGCACAACAGTGGGTTGGAAAGGCCTGATTAATGACCCGTATTTAGATAACAGTTTTAAAATCAATGATGGCCTGCGATTAGGACGCCACTTACTGTTAGACATCGCAGATTCTGGTTTGCCAGCAGCGGGTGAATTTCTCGACATGATCACGCCACAGTATATGGCAGATTTAATTAGTTGGGGCGCGATTGGGGCGCGCACGACAGAGTCTCAGGTGCATCGCGAACTCGCTTCTGGGCTATCTTGTCCTGTTGGGTTTAAAAATGGCACAGATGGGAATATCAAGATTGCTACGGATGCGATTCGCTCAGCGAGTTCACCGCACCAGTTTTTATCGGTGACCAAGTATGGGCACTCTGCGATCGTCGCGACTGGAGGTAATGAGGATTGTCATCTGATCTTACGTGGGGGCAAAACACCTAATTATTACGCGGGTGATGTCGATCAGATCTGTGGCGCGTTGGCCGATGCTGGATTACGACAAAAATTGATGATTGATTTGAGCCATGCCAATAGCAGCAAACAATATCAAAAGCAGAAAGAAGTCAGCGAAGATGTGGCGGGGCAAATTGCAGCCGGTAACAAAGCGATCTTTGGGGTGATGATTGAGAGTCATCTCGTCGAAGGTCGCCAAGACTTAACTGACGGTCAGTCACTAACCTATGGCCAAAGCATTACGGACGGGTGTATTGGTTGGGAAGATACCGAGCGCGTCCTCCATCAGTTGGCCGCCTCTGTGCGAGCACGCCGCGAAAAGGCCACGCCACTCAGTGAATCCGCTTAATCTACAAAAAGCCCCCAACGCTTGGGGGCGAATCATAGCGGTCAGTGCGTGTCACTGGCCCTATTTATTTTTGGAAAATGGCTTGAAACTCGCGTTTTAATCCTGGCTTTAAGCGTGCTTGTTTCAGTTGCTTCGATAAATCTTTAACACAAGAGCTGAGCACATCATCAAGAATTTGCGCTTTGTAGTTATCACGCTCTTCGTCAGACATATCACTTAAATCCACTTTTTCCAGCTCGCTCAGTGCATCGATACCAGCATAGCTTTGGCTTATGGCGACGAGTGCATGAAATTGATCATAGTTGTCGAGAATGTTTTGCGCACTGGCAGGCAGTTTTTCCCACGCCTCTTTGACACTGGCACTGGACGCGTCATGGACAGAAGCGATCATCGCGTACATGGCTTCAGGGGCTTGCTCGTATCGGATCACGCATTGTAGCTCAGGAGAAAAGCTATCAAAGCTGACCGTTGGTTGGTTAGCGTCGGGCATTCACAGGCTTCCTTACGACTGTTTTGAGGAGGATGGATGTGTTTTTTTGTCGTTGCTTGTTTTATCGTGTGATCTTGCTTGCTCCGCCAATGGCACCACGGTGTCTGTTGAGAGGGTGGCACGGTTCTCACCAGCAAGCAGTCCCCCTTTTTCAATGGTCAATTGCTCGGTGTTCAGGACGCCTTTCATCTTGCCTTGAGAGAGAATATCGATAGCGTCTGCATCGCACTGTCCCTCGACCAAGCCGTTGATGGTGATATGCTTCGCGTTGATGGTACCGCGAAAGTGGCCAGACGCTGAGATAACAACGGCGTTAGCCTGGGTGATATTCCCTTCCCCAAACCCATCAATTTGAATATCCCCTTCAAGATCAATATCACCGACCACTTTACAGTTTCTGGCGACGATCGATAAGCCATGACTCGGGGTAGACTTTGAACTAAACAGACCCATGTCGTGCACTCCACATACATCATTTTGGTCAAGTATATCATTAGCTGTGCGCCGATGGTGGCGCTCTGGTGCACAACCCGATGGCTAAGGTGTGATCCCGCTACCAGTATTGGTGATCGTCGCCTTGGATGGATTATTGCGCGGTTATCGGCGCAGTGATTGCTTGCGTGACATTCAGTTGATATAACTCGATGAAACCGACTATATGGGACCATCGTTATGTCAAGGACACTCTCAGCGTATCAGCAACGTGTCATTGGTTGTTTGCTTGAAAAAGAAGTGACCACTCCAGAACAGTATCCGCTCACACTCAATGCGCTGACCACTGCCGTGAATCAAAAAAGCAATCGTGAGCCTGTCTATGAGATGGCTGATTCAGAGGTATTAGACATCGTAGAGAGCTTGATTGAGAGGCGTCTGGTGAGTCTGCAAGAGGGCAGTGGTGGTCGTGTCTCCAAGTATCAACATCGTTTCTGTAATACACAATTTGGCGATCTCACTCTCAGCGAGCCACAAAAAGCGATCCTGTGTGTCATGTTATTGCGAGGCGCTCAGACGCCCGGGGAGTTGAGAACCCGTACACAGCGCCTCTATGCTTTTAATCGTGTCGAAGATGTTGAGCGCACACTGGCTGACATGATTGCGTCAAACTGGATAAAAAAATTGCCGCGTGAGGCTGGGAAGCGCGAGTCGCGTTATCAACATTTATTTACTGACGGTGTGAATACGCCGAGTCACTCAGTACCGCAGGAGGAGTCAGAACCGACCACTGATGCATCTTTGGTGACGCGAGTGAGTGCGTTAGAGCAAGAAGTGGCGGAGCTACGTCAGATGTTAGAGGCTGTTTTGGAGCGATAACACCAATGAATACGCCTTGGTTTGTTTATTTGATTCGAACGCGTCAAGGGCAGCTTTACTGTGGCGTCACCACGGATGTTAGCCGACGGTTGATACAACATCGCCAAGGTAAAGGCGCGCGAGCGCTAAGAGGGAAAGGACCGCTGTCACTGGCGTGGCAATCGCAGCCAATGGAAAAGCGAACGGCGATGCAGCGCGAATGGCAAATAAAGCAATGGCCGAAGCAGCGCAAGGAGGCGCTATGCGCGCGCTTTGATGGTGTGTGTGACAGTTTCGATTAATTAAATAAGCGGGTGATAGGTTGTGACTGAGTGAGGAGCGCCGTTAACTGATGGATATTCATTGAGGGATGGTAAAGGTGCCCCTGTGCGTAGCGACAGCCCAGATCAAGCAAAAAGTCACGCTGATCTTCGCGTTCCACTCCTTCCGCAACCACTTTTAATTTCAGCAATTGCGCCATCTTAATGACGGCTTGGCAAATCACGATATCGTCTTTGCAATGAGGCAGATCGGTGACAAAACTGCGATCGATTTTGACGGTGTCCACCGGGAAATGCTTAAGGTAGGCGAGGGAGGAGTACCCCGTGCCAAAATCGTCAATTGCTAAGGAAACGCCTGCTGCCGCGAGCGTGTGTAAGGTATGTTGGTTTTGGCTGAGGTTTTCAATGAAAACTTGTTCTGTCAGCTCAATTTGCACTCGCTCGGGTGGGACTTGATGGCGTTCGATGGCATGGAGAATAGTATCGGCGAGGAAGCTGTCTTGGAATTCATGCCCAGAGATATTTATCGCGATAAATGGAGGGGCGCAGTGCTGCGCCAGCAAGGTTGCATAGGTTTCTAGCGCCTCATTAACCACCCAAGTGCCTAACTGCCGCATAAGCCCGGTGTCTTCTGCGGTACGAACGATGGTATCAGGAGAAATTACCGCGCCCTCTGTATCTTGCCAACGTACCAAGGCTTCAATGCCGGCAATACTGTGATCGTTTAAATCGATTTGCGGCTGAAAATGTAAGCTCAACTCGTTACCTTGAATCGCTTTGCGGATGGCGTACTCGGTATCTTTTTTCTGATGCAGATGGTCTCGCATGGCCATTTGGAACACCACGACTCTGTGATGAGAGAGTTGACGAGCGCGATGGGCCGCGGTGTCTGCGTGACGTAACAGTTCTTGAGCCGGCATGGACGCATCGTAACGGTAACTAATGCCGACGGCACAGGTGACAATAATCTCCTCTGCGTGATGGAAGAAAGGTTGCTCAATGGTTTTGCGGATCTGTTTCGCGTAGATCTCCGCTTTCAGCGGTGAAAGCTCGTTGCCGGCAATCGCGAATTGGTCATCGCTGATTTTGGCAATGTAGTCATCGGTTTGCCTGACGCGCTTTAGACGCTGTGCTAATTCAATTAAAAGCTGATCATGCACCGCTTGTCCATATAAATCATTGATCTCTTTTATGTTATCAATATCTACGCAGATTAGCGCGAGATCGTGTGGGTAAGTGCTGSATTCATGTACTCGCTGCTGAATATAGCGAGTGAGGGCATGACGATTGGGGAGATACGTCAAGGCGTCGTGGTTTGCGATAAAATGTAGTTGCTGTTCGACGTCTTTGCGTTGCTCAATTTCATTTTTTAAATAATCAATCGTGGTCTGTGCCGCCCGGCGAGACATCAAATTCACCTCAGCCAAATACAAGGTGATGCCCAATAAAAGCGCCACAAGCATGCCGGCGATGTAAATCATGATGGGTAATGAAATAAACTGACTGGCGCCTGGCGCTTGCCAAAGCGTGAGCTGCATCGCCGATTGCGTGCTCGTCAATCTCAAAGGTGCCGAACCAACCGCGGCAAACGGGGAGATAGTGTCACCGCGCAACACGGTGTCGTTTGCCCAACGGGTGATGGTGAGGTGTTGATCTTGGTTAAGATAGTCGGACGCAACCTGGTTAATAAGCGCGTCAAGATTAACGACTGCGCCAAGATAGTAACTTGGCGCGGCGCGGCTATGACTGTAAATCGGATAAGCAATTCGCCATTGGGTAAGATCGGGCTGGTCTGTCTTAAGCTGGCCCTCTGGTTCACCCACTACGTCAAATGAAAAACGCGGTTGATCCTGGCTGGTATCCGCGTGTGTTTGCCAACTTATTACTCGTCGGCTGTCCGCCCAAAATAATGATGAAATATAGGCACTGTCTTGTTGGGTTTGTTGCACTAAGGCTTGCCATGTCGAGAAGGTCGAGGGCACATCTAACTCGATATTGCTGGCTAATGAACTTAGCCGCGTGAGTTGCGTATCAATGTCACGTTCGACGGCACGAGACAAAGCTTGAACTTCCACATTGAGAAGTTTTTCAATCCGTTGTGCTTGTTGTGATTGGGCAGCCTGATACAACAAAAACGTCGCAACGAGCACAGCAAAACAGACGAGCGCGATGAAAATCATCGCACGTCCACGGGGTTGTGCCGACCGTCTAGCGAGTGTGATCGGGTCCTCGTTGTGACCGTTRAATGTCGATAAAGGCATAGGGCGTGCGCGTAAGACTTCAGGTTATAACCAGATTTTGCCAGTGTAGTTCGAAGAATGGGTGATTGCGCGTATCAATACTGAGACATTGCCCGGTAGCGTGGCGCCGACAGAATGGGCTGATTAATCCAGCCACTGACCTAAACGCGACCGAATATGAAATTGTACAAAAAATTTTCTTTGTACAATTTTGATCCATCCTCTACTC
>NZ_MUET01000046.1:0-23150 GCF_001995685.1 Salinivibrio sp. IB282
GTTCAGAGAGTCGGACATCAAGAGAGCGGTAGCCTTTTTTAAAATGTCATTATGCTCCTCAAGGCGCGCCAGCTTTTTCTTTAGCTCCCGAATTTCAATTTGCTCTTGTGTGATGGGGGAAGCATGAGGCGTAACGCCTTGTTGCTCCTGTCTCAGTTGCCTTACCCACTTATCCATGGTGGATTTGCCCACGCCCATGGCAGTAGCTGCTTCGATAATCGTGTAGTTTTGTTCGAGAACAAGCTCGGCGGCTTCACGTTTAAATTCCGCGCTGAAAGTACGTCTTGTGCGTTTGGTCATGGTTTCACCTGTCATGCGATGAGGCGTATATTAACACCTCTAATCAGGTGGCCAAATTCACTATGCCACTACAGTTAGATTATATTCAACTCCGTCTTCACCGGTGATGAGACCTTCGCGCTTTGTGTTGTCAAAGCTCTTTATTACCCCTTTCATTTTAACTCCTGTGACGTGGAAAAATAGATAAAGCTTTTAGCACACTTTGACTTATTGTCCAGTAATTTGCTTTTTATGTTGAATGGGTTAGACATTTTTAGAGTTCACACCTTGTTTCGTGTCTTCGTTTGGGCATGCCCCCAGATAGACAAACGACGCGTCCACACTCATCAATGTGAAGCGTTATTTGGGAGGGGTTTAGCATTGCCCATGATCGCCGAACCGGTCGATAACCAGACGTGCATGAGTCTTACGAACATTAAAATCACTTTATCAACGGTAAATTACCGTCTCCCTATCAACGGTAAATTACCGTCTCCCTGGTTATCCTTTCCTGATGGGGGGCTTTTTATCTATAAACGACGTCGTCCCGGTCTCATTTCTACCTTCAATTTTCTCGCGCTATCATTTCGTTTTTATACCGTATCGTTTGCCTAAAATACCTTTTTGATGCGAGGCGTTGTCTAGCATCGAGTACGAGCAATCAAGATATTTAGATGTTTAGACGTCCATTTGTTGACTGGACGGCTAGAGGTCTGTAATCTTGATCACAGTTTTAAAAGAGGTATGACAAAAACTGCCATGACAACATCAGCAAACACCGCACCGCGGCCCTCGGCGCTCGCACTTCTCCCGCTACTTTTATTTTTAACCCTTTTTATCGGAGCGGGGGTTTATTTTACTCTAGAAGGTGCGGACTACGCCTTTTATCAGCTTCCTGCGCACGTCGCTATTCTGCCTGCAGTGATCCTGGCCATTGGCTTGAGCCGTGAGCGCCTGAACACCGCTATTGAACAATTTATTCGCGGTATGGGACACGGCGACATTATTGCGATGTGCTTGATTTATTTGCTCGCCGGAGCTTTTTCCGCGGTCGCCGATGCCACGGGTGGGGTAGAGGCCACGGTCAATCTGGGACTGACCCTGATCCCAGAAAGCTTGATCTTACCCGGACTATTTGTGATTGCGGCGTTTATCTCAACGGCAATGGGCACCTCAATGGGCACTATCGCCGCATTAGCGCCTTTTGCATTGAATATGGCGACAGCCACGGGTCAGGCACCGGCGGTGATGGCCGGTGTGCTGCTAAGCGGGGCGATGTTTGGTGATAACCTTTCTTTTATCTCTGACACCACCATCGCTGCGACGCGCTCACAAGGCTGTAGCATGCGTGACAAGTTCAAAGAGAACGTGGGGATAGCCATTCCCGCCGCAATCGCCGCGATTATTCTGTTTGTATTTAACAACCAAAGCGCACCCGTCGACGCACCAGAGAGCATTAACTATCTGGCGGTATTACCCTATTTGTCGATCATTGTATTGGCGCTGGCGGGATTAAACGTGTTTGTGGTGCTCACCGCTGGGATTGCCTTGGCGCTGTGTGTGGGGTTAATGAGCACCCCTGACTTCACGTTGCTGACCTTCAGCCAAGAGGTCAAAGCAGGTTTTGCCAGCATGCAAGAAATCTTTGTCTTGTCGCTGATGATTGGCGGGATCGCCGAGCTGATGCGTTGCCAAGGTGGGCTGAGCTTTTTGACCCAGGCGGTGAATCGGGTGATCGCTCGGTTTGAAAAAAACCGTGGCTCGCATCACTCCCGCGCGAGTGAATTTGGTATCGCCTTGTTAGTGTCTTTTTCTAACTTGTGTACCGCCAACAACACGGTTGCGATTGTGGTCTCTGGGCAAGTGGCGAAAAACATCGCCAGTGAGCACGCGGTGCCGCCCAAACGCAGTGCCAGCTTGTTGGATATCTTTTCCTGCGTGGTACAAGGCCTGATCCCTTATGGCGCACAAATCCTGCTCCTCGGTGCCAGCTTTGGCTTGTCGCCGTTGGTGATTGTTAGCCACTCTTATTATTGTTTCTTCCTCGCCGCGTCGGCATTGATTGCGGTGATTAGCCGCCGATGGTGGCAAGCGCGTCGCGCTTAATCGTTATGGTTGACACATCACGGCGCTGTCTTTTCTTGTCTAGATAGGTAAGCAAAGGCTGCGCCGTTTTTGATCTGTCTAGAGTTCAGACTCTATAAATTTTGTCTCGATCACCAAAGTCGCCTTGCCTAAGCGTTGTAAGGTGATCGCAGCAACAAAAATATGAAATCACTCAGCACCATAGCATCAATTCTTTTAGACTAGATAGCGTTTTATAACCACCGACAATGATGTCGATGGTGGTTTATCCATCGCTAAAAAGGTCTATGATCATGAAGGAACGTCTTTGTTTGAAGGCAGCGGTCAGCGCTGCATTAATTGCCTCATTGGCAGGCTGTGCCAACTCTGGTTCAGAGACACAAGAGCAAGGTTGGGCGCCAGATACTACTTATAAACTCACCATTCTTCATACCAACGATCACCACGGTCGTTTCTGGCACAACCGCTATGGCGAATACGGCATGGCAGCACGTAAAACCTTGATTGATGATCTGCGCGCAGAAGCCAAAGCGGAAGGCAGCGAAGTACTGCTCCTGTCGGGCGGCGACATCAACACGGGTGTCCCAGAGTCAGATTTGCTGCAAGCCGAGCCTGATTTCAAAGGGATGACCCAAATTGGTTACGATGCGATGGCTATCGGTAACCACGAGTTCGATAATCCGCTTAGCGTGCTTGAACAGCAAATGCAGTGGGCTGACTTCCCGATGCTTTCTGCCAACATTTACGACAAAGAAACCGGTGAGCGTAAGTATCAGGCTTACGAGATGTTTGAGCGTAATGGTCTGAAAATTGCGGTTGTGGGTCTGACCACCGAAGACACGGCCAAAATCGGTAACCCAGAATACATTGGTTCGCTCGATTTCCGCGACCCGAAAGCCGAAGCGAAAAAAGTGATCGCCAAGCTGAAAGAAACCGAGAAGCCCGACATCATTATCGCCGCGACCCATATGGGTCACTACGCCGACGGTAAGAGCGGCGTGAATGCCCCAGGCGATGTGGCGCTAGCACGTTACATGGATGACGGTGACCTCGACCTTATCATCGGCGGCCACTCACAAGAGCCTGTGTGTATGGAAGGCCCGAACATGTATAACAAGAGCTTCGAGCCTGGGGATGCATGTACGCCAGACCAACAAAATGGCGCGTGGATTATGCAAGCTCACGAATGGGGTAAGTATGTCGGTAAAGCGGAATTTGAATTCCAAAACGGCGACCTGAGCCTGGTTAGCTATGACCTGATCCCGGTGAACCTGAAGAAGAAAATTAAGGTTGATGGTGAGAAAAAACGCGTCTTTATTCAAGATGAAATTGAAAAAGACCAAGCGCTGTATGACTTCTTGAAGCCTTACCAAGACAAAGGGCAAGAAAAGCTGAGCGTGAAAATTGCCGAGAGCAACGGCAAGTTAGTGGGCGATCGCAACATTGTGCGCTTCCAGCAGACTAACCTAGGTCGTCTGATTGCCACCGCTCATATGGAACGCGCCAAAGCAGACTTTGCGGTCATGAACTCAGGCGGTGTGCGTGACTCTATCATTGCCGGTGACATCACCTATAAAGACGTGCTCAAAGTGCAGCCATTTGGCAATATGGTCACCTATACCGACATGAGCGGTAAAGAAGTGATGGATTACCTCAATGTGGTGGGAACCAAGCCAGTTGATTCGGGTGCTTACGCGCAATTTGCGGGTCTGTCGATGGTCGTTGAAGACGGTAAAGTCCATGACGTGAAGATTGGCGGTGAGCCCATTGATATGGATAAAACCTATCGCTTCACCGTGCCAAGCTTTAACGCTGCAGGCGGCGACGGCTATCCAAAACTGACTAATCACCCTGGTAACGTCAACACAGGTTTTGTTGATGCAGAAGTATTGAAAGACTATCTGGAAGCCAACAGCCCAATCGATGTTAATGACTATGCGCCACAAGGCGAGATCGTTTACAAATAAATGGCTGTAAGATTGTCAGAACAAAAAGCGGTACCGATGCGGTGCCGCTTTTTTTATGTAATCATTAGTTACCGGTTTACAAACAAGTGGCAAAAACGATGACGCCTGCAATCAAATTAGCAGAAAAACAAAGCATTGCGTTTGAGGTTCACCAGTATCAGCACGATCCGAATAACCTTAATTTTGGTGAAGAAGCTGTCCAAGCGTTAGGGCAAGACCCGGCTAGGGTATTCAAAACACTATTGTTTTGTATTAATGGTGACAGCAAGCAGCTAGCGGTGGCGGTTGTCCCCGTCAAAGGCAGCCTCAACCTAAAAGCCGCTGCCAAAGCCGCGGGTGGCAAGAAAGCAACCATGGCCGATCCGCAAGTGGCCCAGCGCACAACAGGCTACCTGGTCGGAGGGATCAGCCCGCTTGGTCAGAAAAAGCGGCTACCGACGTTTGTCGACAGCTCCGCGCAGCAGTTTGAGACCATTTGTGTCAGTGCCGGGCGGCGTGGACTGGAAATCGAACTCTCACCGGACGATTTGCTGTCTTTGACTGCGGGGCACTATGCCGCGATTGGCGAATAAATAAGAAGGATACACAGATGACTCTTACCATTTGGACGTCGCTCGCCTTGGTTTGCATGCTTGGGGCGATGTCGCCCGGGCCGAGCTTGGTGGTAATGGCAAAGCATAGCCTTGCCAATAGTCGCTTACATGGCATTGTCGCTTCATGGGCGCATGCATTGGGGGTAGGCCTCTACGCGCTCATTACCATGTTAGGGTTGGCGGTTATCTTTAAACAATCCCCGTTGCTTTTTACCGTCATTGCCTATGCCGGCGCTGGCTACCTCGCTTGGCTAGGGGTGAAATCATTGCTGAGTAAGGGTGGGGTTGCAGCCAAACTAGAAGCGGGACAACCCGCCAGTTTAGGCGAGGCGGCACGCGATGGGGCGATGATCTCGATGCTCAACCCAAAGCTGGCACTATTTTTTATTGCCTTGTTTAGTCAGTTTGTTGCAGTGGGCACGGATTTATTTAGCCGCAGTGTGATTGTGTTGACACCATTATTGATTGATGGGCTTTGGTACACCTTGATCGCCTTTTTGTTATCCAGCCCTGCCATTGTCGACAAGCTACGTCACCACGGCGCGTGGGTGGATAAGCTTTCAGGCGTGGTATTGATTGCGCTGGCAGTGCGTGTGGTGGTGACGCTGCAATAGTGAGGCGCAGCTAGAGGCAACAAACAGACGCGTTAATAAAAAGACTGGCAGCCCGCCAGTCTTTTTGCATTTAGGGGCGGTGACTTAAGTGGCGCTCGCGGGTTTCTAGCTTTTTCTCTTGGCTTTTTTTGATCATCACGTATAACGCGCCGGTACCGCCTTGATGACGCAGTGCCGAGTGGTAGCAGAGCACATCTGAAATTTGTTGTAGCCACTGACAGACATAGCTTTTCATCATTGCCTGTGGGTTACTACGCTCGCCTTTTCCATGCACAATGATCACGGTGCGCACATCCATACGCTGGCATTGTTTTAAAAAACGTAAAATTTCATCTCGGGCTTTTTCCAATGACATCTTGTGCAGGTCGAGCCTGGCGTTGACGTCATATTTGCCTAGTCGTAGTTTACGAAACACGCCATCCTGTACGCCATCGCGCTTGTAGGCCATCACCTCGTCGGGCTTGACCATCTGGGCGTACTCGAGTGACAGGTATTCAGGATCGCTGTTTGCCAGCTTCTGCGCCGCTTGTTGGCGTGCAAGCTGGGCCTCAGTGGGCTGATGCGATCCTGTTTGATCCTCAACCGTGTCCTGCTTGATGGGTGCCACGTCTGACATCATTTCTCGAAACAGCTCAAATTCATTTTTATCACTCATCACTACAGTGCCATGTGCGTCGTGGAGTCATTTGGGGACAGTATAAACGAAAATAAAAAAAGAAACCTAGAGCCACACTCTGTGACCAACCATGCAACTCCAGGTTAAGCAAGTTTGCTTAAAGATAGGTAGGCAATAAAACAGGTTATTGAGGTTTGGAAGTCATCACTTTGTAGACAAAATAGCCGCCGAAAAAGCTGATCAGGCCAAATGTACAGATGATGACAATCATGGATGACAAGCCCACGGCGTTGCCGAAAAGTAGATCAAGCCAAAAGTCCATAGTCTGTACCCTCGCGTCCGTTAATGTAGGGTCAGGATGCCAATAGGAAGCGGGTTGAATACTGATCAGGATCAAGAGAAATGGCGAACAAATTATCAACATTTGTTAACAACGATCTGATCACAAACTGCGCGCAACTGATGCGACTTTCACCGTTTAGAGCGGTTGAATGAAAAAATAAGCCGCTAGGGCTTGAGGTTTCTCGGTGCTTGAGTATGATAGGCGACTTCAGCAGCGAGGATGCACTTAAACGCATACTAAGCTGCTTGACAAGTTCGATGCCTGTTCGTAAAACTTGTCAGATATGTCGGTGAATAGCGCAGTTTGGTAGCGCATCTGGTTTGGGACCAGAGGGTCGGGGGTTCGAATCCCTCTTCACCGACCACTATTTAGGTAGTGGAGAGCGCGTTTGGTCGGGGGCCGGAAGCCCGGTCGCATCGAATCCCTCTTCACCGACCATTATTTTAAAACTGAGTGATCTAAGGTTACTTGGTTGACGTAAAAAGCATTAACGGTGAATAGCGCAGTTTGGTAGCGCATCTGGTTTGGGACCAGAGGGTCGGGGGTTCGAATCCCTCTTCACCGACCAACAAGAAACCCCAGCCTTTTGGCTGGGGTTTTGTCGTTATAGTGGCAGGGTGTTTATGGTTTTGGGTAATGCTGGAAGGCTTGCGTGTTGCCTGCGTCATCAAACGCCATCACAGTGTAGGGCTGGTGACGGTCGCCATATTCCATGCCTGGCGAGCCGATCGGCATGCCAGCGACAGCGAGACCTTCTAACCCAGTATTGGTAGCGAGTAGCTTTTTCACCTCTTTGGCTGGTACATGCCCTTCAATCACATAGCCGTTGATACGTGCGGTATGGCACGATTGCATCTCCGCAGGTACGCCCATCTCTTGCTTAATGGACGCCATATCATCATGTGGCTTGACCTCTAGCTCAAAACCGGCTTGCGCCATGTGCTCAACCCAATCGTCGCAACAGCCACAGCTGGGCGATTTATACACCACGCCGCTCGCGGCCATCGCTGAGGCACTCATCAGGCCCACTGTCGCTGCAAGTAATTGTAAACGTTTCATTATCGCTCCTTGTTACTTATCGTCTGATTTTATTTTGAAAAAACGTAGTCGATTGGCGTTGGTGACAACCGTAATCGAAGACAGCGCCATCGCGCCCCCTGCAATCACCGGGCTGAGCAACATGCCAGTGAAGGGATAGAGGATACCGGCCGCGACTGGGATCCCTAAGGTGTTATAAATAAAGGCCCCAAAGAGGTTCTGCTTCATATATTTGTTCCGATTTACCATCGGGTAGCACCCCAGCAATCACATGATCAATGCCTAGCTGACGACCAATGGCATTGGCGGTGTCAGGGTGGTCACCAGAGAGCATGATCACTTCGAGCCCTTGCGCTTGCAGGTTGGCAACCGCGTCAATAGCATCGTCACGAATAGGGTCACTKACGCCAATCAGCGCTTGCACACTGTCTGTATTGGCAAGATAGATGGCGGTCTCGCCACGCTGAGTCATGGCGTCGATATCGCTTTGATGGGAGGCCGTCTCGATCCCTTGTGCGTCCATCCAGGCTTGGTTGCCAATGAAGTAGCGCGCCCCATCGATCTGCGCCTGGATCCCTTTGCCAGATTCGCTATTAAAGTCGTTTGATGTTGGCAGTGAGAGATCTTGTGCCTTGGCATAATTAACAATAGCCTGCGCCAGCGGATGCTCAGAATGCTGCTCCAGCGAGGCGGCGATTGCCATTAAACGTTCTTGGTCACCGTTAATCGCTTTTACATGGGTGACTTCGGGTTGGCCGCGTGTCAATGTTCCGGTTTTATCAAACACTATCGTGTGGAGTTTGGCGGCGGTTTGTAGCGCGTCCGCATCACGAATTAATACCCCGACTTCGGCGGCGCGACCCACCGCAGCAGTCACCGATAAAGGCGTGGCGAGACCAAGCGCGCACGGACACGCGATAATAAGCACGGTAGTGGCGGTGACTAGCATATAGCTGACCGACGGCTCAGGGCCGACAACATACCAGATAGCCGCTGTAACCAATGCAATAGCGACCACGATGGGCACAAATACCGCGGAAATGCGATCGGCAAGCTTGGCCAGCTCGGGTTTACTGCTTTGGGCTTCGCGCACCAAATCGATAATACGCGCCAGCATGGTATCGCTACCGACGCCGGTAGCTTTAAACGTCAAGCTCCCTTTTTGGTTGACTGTCCCCGCGTGCAGCGTGTCTCCCTGCTGTTTGCTGACCGGCACGGGCTCACCTGTGAGCATCGACTCATCAATATAGCTGCTGCCTTCGACCACTTCGCCATCTACCGGCACTTTCGCCCCCGGTTTTACTCTAAGCGTCATCCCTTGTTTGACTTCATCAAGCGGACGCTCTGTCTCCTGGCCGTTCTCGATAACCAGCGCCGTGGGCGGCTGCAAATCAAGCAGCTGGTCAAGCGCTTTGGAGGTGTTGGCACGTGCGCGCGCCTCAATCGCATGGCCTAGGCTGATCAAACCAATGATCATCGCTGAGGCTTCAAAGTACACATGCCGTGCTTGTTCAGGGAATAATGCCGGTGCCACGACGACGGCGGTAGAATACAGCCATGCTGCCCCTGTCCCGAGCGCCACCAAGGTATCCATGGTGGCACGTTTGTGCTTCAGTGCCTGCCAAGCATTGGCGAAGAAATGACGGCCCCCGGTAGCGAGCAGCAAGAGGGTAAGGATAGCCACCGCGCCCCACGCCCACTGATCTTGGCTGGATTGAATGGTCATGCTGCCACCGAATATCCCCCAAGCCATAATTGGGCCACCAAGACCTAAGCCAGCTATCGTACTGCGTTTAAAGTTTTTTAACTCGGCGGCTTGTTGGTGCTGCTGGCGCTCGCGGCGGTCATTATCATCCTCGACTTTTTCTGCGCCGTAGCCAGCGTTCTCCACCGCGTCAACGATAGCATCAGGTGAGGCATTGCCTTTTACAATCGCACTGCGCTCGGCCAGATTCACACTCACATTGGCCACGCCATCAACGCCACTAATCGCGTTTTCCACACTGCTTACACAGCTGGCACAGGTCATCCCCGATAGAACGTATTGCTGACGGCTCACGTTGGRGGTTGCTTTCGCGGTGTCAGCGCTGGATGAATGCGCTTGTTCAGAGTGAGAGGCAGCGGAGCGGTTGTGTGCACTGTCACTGGGCTTGGCGTTTAACTCTGGCTCTGGCCCACTGACCGTGTCTGAGGCTGTGTGACTACCGGTTTCAGTGTTTTGGTTATCGTCGGTGGCAAGCTCAGCCTGATAGCCGAGCTGGTCAACCAGCTCAATCAGCGTATCAGCACTCAAGCTGGTGTGCACATGAGCCTCAGTTTTACTCACTGAGTGAGAAAACACCGTGGGCTGCTCGTCCAGTGCCGCTTCGACTTTGGCCACACAGCGGCCGCAGTTTAGCCCGCTTAAGGCCAAGTGATAATGCTCGCCGACCTGATAGCCGAGCGCTTCAATCGCGGAGACCGCCTGGCGAAGTGGGTACTCGGTGCTCTCACCCAGGGCTTCTAACGACACTGACTGGGTGTCAATCTCTTCAATACGAATCCCGTCGATACCCTCAAGTGCTTTTGTCACTTTTTTCACACAGCCTTGGCAGCTTAAACCACTAAGCGGCAATGTGTAGTAGGTGATATTAGTGTCGGTGGTAGTCATTGCCTCTCCTTATCGCCTGACATGATTCATGTTGGCGATTGTCGCAATTTTCGTTAGGCTAAACTGTAAACCTTATAGCTACTGGAAGGTCAAGCGAGCAAAATGAAAATTCAACAAGTGGCAGAGAAAACCGGCCTAACTAGCAAAACCATTCGTTTTTACGAACAAAAAGGGCTGATCACCCCGCCGCATCGGGCGGAGAATGGCTATCGGGACTATCGCGCGCAGCACGTGAGTGAGCTGCAAATGATCCGTCGGGCGCGACTGGTGGGGTTTACCTTAGAAGAAAGTGCGGATTTGTTAGCGTTGTCGCGCGATCCGTCGTTACGCAGTGCCGATGTCAAAGCGCGTGCCGAGACAAAATTGGTAGAGATTGATGAGAAAATGGCAGAACTGGCGGCAATGAAAACCACACTGCACGCCTTAGCGCAGGCTTGTCCGGGCGATAGTGACGCGCAGTGCCCGATTATCGAAGCACTGCGCGGTGACAGTGAGCTAGGCGAGTTGGACGCCAGCCCCTCAAGTTGTTGTGCATCAGGGGATGAATCGCCCGTGACAAACTAACATTTAGTAAAGCAGCGAATAGAGCTGACGACGATAACGCGACGCCACCTCATTGCCTTGGCCGAGCGCGGTAAGGATGTCCATCAGGGTTTTCTTAGCTTCACCCTCGGCATGATTCATGTCGCGGCGAAGAATGTTCATCAGCAGCTCAAGCGCTTCTTCACTGCGATTGATCTGATTGAACTGCACTGCCAGCTCATAGGCGACGTTGGCGTCGTCTGGGTTTTCTTCGAGTTGAGCTTGAAGACGGCGGATTTCAGGCGCATCAATCGCTTGGTTATGTAACTCAATCTTGGCCACCAAGCTTTTGTAGGTGGCATCTTGATCTTGCATCAGCACGGTATCCAGCAGCGCTTGCGCCGCATCAAACTGATGAGTCTCGACCAAGCATTCCGCCATCGCCAGTTTGTACTCACCCTTATCGCCGTGACTGGTTTCCAGCGGCTTTAAAATCACCAAAGCATCGGTGTAATTGCCTTCGGCCATAAGCTGACGCGCTTGCTCGAACGCTTGATCTTCTGGGCTTGGAAGGTGCTTGTTCAGCATCTCGCGTACGGTTTCTTCATTTTGCGGGCCAGCGAGGCCATCCACAGGTTGACCGTCTTTAAACAGCGCCAGGGTTGGCAGCGCACGCACGCCAAACTGCGCGGCAATCAGCTGCTGCGCTTCGCAATCGATGGTCGCCAGTGTGAAGTTGCCGTGACTGTCGTGAGCAATTTGTTCAACCGTGGGTTTAAGCTCCACGCTTTCGGGCATCATGCTTGCCCAAAAGTACACCAGCACCGGCGTGCGAGACGACGACTCGAGAATCTGCTGAAAATTATGCTCGGTTAATTCGACGATATAGTTTGCGTTCATCATGGATCCTGACCAAGTGGATTTGCTTTAAGGGTGGGGGCAAACGTGCAGAAATTCAAGCAACTGGGCGTGTATTTGGGCGTGTTATTACGGTTCTGACCAAAGGCGAAAGGGATTAAAAAGAGAAAAAACGAAAAAGCCACCGGAGGGTGGCTCATTTCGTCGGTCTGCAAGCGAAGTCATTACAAAACAAGTGCGAGTTACAACACGAGCACCACGCACAAAGCGACGCTCAAGCAGAGCCAGTTCAATTGATGCAAGGTCATCAGCCGGCTCCTTTATGATTGTTATCGAGGGTGTTGCGTTATTGGCGGATAATGTTCTAACGGACGTTTTCCACCAGTGACGGTCAGATTAGCGCTCGTCTATGACAAACGTATGACAAATGCGACAGCAACCACGCTTTTTTGGCGTTTTTTTCGCTGTTGCATCAACCGCCTTTGAGCAAGACCCGATCCAGCCAGCGGCTGGGAAGGAGCCGTTTGAGGATTGCCATCCACACTGTCGGTTGAGTCACGCGATAACGTATTTTGGGGCGAGGCGAGAACAAGGCATGCGTCAGTGGTGCGACAAGCGCGTCAGCGGGCAACGTATATTTGTTGCCACCTTCGTCTGCCGCAAGGCGGTCAAGTTGGGCTTGGTAGGCCTGTTGATGGCGGCTTTTATTAGGGTCTACCCAGTGTTTAAAGGCGCTGAGTGCATTGGCACGAAACGCGGTTTCAATCGGGCCGGGCTCAATCAAGCTTACCTTAATCGGCGTGTCGCTAAGCTCTAAGCGCAAGGTATCGGTCCAACCTTCGAGGGCAAATTTGCTGGCGTTATAGGCGCCACGGTATTTCAATGCCACGATACCCAGCACCGAGCTGTTTTGCACAATGCGTCCCTCGCCATAATTAAGCAGCATCGGCAACAAGGCTTGGGTTAAATGGTGCCAGCCAAACACATTGGTCTCAAACTGAGCGCGTAAGGCGTCGGTGGGCAAATCTTCCAGCGCGCCCGGTTGGCCGTAAGCGCCGTTATTAAACAGTGCAAAGAGTTTGCCGCCTGTCATTTGCTCGATGGTTTCGACCGCTTGGTTGATGCTGGCCGTGTCTGACACATCCAATTGAATGCAGGTTAAGCCTTCTTGCTGTAAACGGCTGACATCGTCAGCCTTTCGGCAACTGGCGATCACCGTGTGCCCTTGCTCATGCAAGGCTTTGGCGCAGGCATAGCCGATGCCGGTAGAACAGCCGGTGATTAAAATGGCGTTATTCAGCGGTGAGGCAGTGTCCATAAGATCCTCATTCATGATTCGGTTGCGTCAGACAAGTAAGGCGCAAGTTTTTCTGCCATAAAATCGGCAATCCAAGGTTGTGCGGCCGGCATCGGGTGAATGCCATCATCACGCATCCATTCAGGCTTTTGGATCACAGTCTCCATAAAAAAGGGCAGCAAGGGAGTTTGTGTTTGCTCTGCCAGTGTAGGATAAATATCAGCAAATCCTTGTGCATAGCGCTGACCATAATTAGGCGGGATTTGGATTTGCACCAACAAAGGCGTGGCATCGGCGGCGCGGGTTTGAGTGATCAATTGCTTAAGGTTGTCTCGTATACGATTAAATGGCCAACCGCGTAGGCCATCGTTGCCGCCGAGTTCAATCAGCACCCATTCGGGCTGGTGGCGTTCTAATAATTGCGGCAGACGCTGCAGGCCATTGGCGGTGGTATCGCCGGAAATGCTGGCGTTAATCACCTCAACCTCGACATCGTGGTCGTTGAGCGCGCGCGGCAGCTTAGCAGGCCAGGCTTGTTCAGCCGCCATTTGGTAGCCAGCGCTTAAGCTGTCACCAAGGACAAGGAGCGTTTGTGCACTGGCACTGCTCACCCACAAAAAACACAACAAAGTAAGGATGCGTAACATGGCCTCTCCTGTTATTCGAGCCGAAAAAATTGCAAAACATGTCGTGACACGCGAACAGCCGCTTACCATTCTGCAGGATGTCTCGCTACAAATCGAGGCAGGCGAGTCGATTGCATTAATGGGCGTGTCCGGCGCAGGAAAATCCACCTTAATGACTTTGCTTGCAGGATTAGATACGCCCAGTGAAGGCGAGGTCGATCTGCTCGGCCACAAGCTTTCCACCTTGGATGAAGATGCGCGCGCCGCACTGCGGGCCGAATCGGTGGGGTTTGTGTTCCAAAGTTTTTTACTGGTGCCGTCACTGAATGCGCTTGAGAACGTGATGCTGCCGCTCACCATTCGCGGTGAGGAAGAAGACGAAACCCGCGCCAAGCAACTGCTGGCCTCGGTGGGCTTGCAAGGACGCGAAAGTCATTTGCCGTCGCAACTCTCTGGCGGGGAGCAACAACGGGTGGCCTTGGCGCGTGCCTTTATTATCCGCCCACAGGTGCTGTTTGCCGATGAGCCGACCGGCAATCTTGACCAAAAAACCGCGGCGACCATCATCGATTTATTATTTGAGCTGAACGAAAAGCATGGCACCACTTTGGTGTTGGTTACTCACGATCCGGCGCTGGCACAGCGTTGTCAGCGTACCTTGATGATGGACAGCGGCAAACTACAGGAGCGAGTGAATGGCGAGTAAAAACGGACTACTCAATCGCTGGGCGTGGCGCGAACTGTTACACGGGCAAATTTGGCCTGTAGCGGTGGCGCTGGCACTGATCATCACCTGTGTGTTTGCGCTATCGGCATTGGCCGATCGCATTGAAAACGTACTCACCCAGCAAGGGCGCAATCTGATTGCCGCCGATACCGTGCTGCGTACTCGTCAGCCGCTTAACACCGAGCAAATTGAGGCGTTTAAACAAGCTGGCGCTACGGTATCTGCCCAAACCCGCTTTGGCACCATGGCGTTTAGCGAGCAAAAAATGCAGCTTGTGAGCGTGAAAGCGGTGGACAGCCTTTACCCGCTGCGCGGCGATTTGGTGTTGGAGCAAAACGGCCAAGCGATTGGCGGTGACCGCCGCATTCAACCCGGTGAGCTATGGCTGTCTGAGCGGGTGTTTAGTTTGCTGGATGTGAAACCTGGCGACACCGTCTCGATTGGTAACCTCGATTTAAATGTGAGCGGCACATTGGCCGCTGAGCCGGAGCTCTCATTTAACCCCTTTAGCCAAATGCCCGCGGTGATGATGCATCGCGATGATGTGCCGGCTGCGGGCGTGGTGCGTGAAGGCAGTCGGGTGCGTTACCGCTACTTTTTAACCGGTGACGAGCCCAGCCTAAGTGCGGCTAAAGCCAGCTATACGCTGCAAGATGGCGAGCGCTGGGTGGATGAAAATACCTCCGATCGCACCGGCGATATGCTGGATCGCAGCCGTCAGTACTTGTCATTAACCGTGGTGCTGGTGATTGTGATGGCCGCGGCGACGTTAACCTTAACTTGTCAGCACTATGCCAAAAGCCGTGCGGACTTGGTGGCGATGCTAAAAAGCCTCGGCGCTAGCCAGCAATGGGTGCGGCGCTGGTTGGCACGGCAGTTAACCTTATTGTTTGTCCTTGCCACCGCCGTGGGGTTAGCGGCAGGTTACACGCTTGAAGTGCTCTTGCGCTTGCCGCTGACCGATGTGCTGCCCTCGCCATTACCAAGCTATGGCTGGGTGCCTTGGGTGCTTGCGCCCGGTGTCGCGCTGTTGGTGGCGCTGCCAGCCTTGGGGGTGCCGCTGCTTAAACTGCTGGATGCGCCCGCGTTGGCCGCCGTGCAATCGCAGGCTGCCATCGGACGTCGCCGTCGTGGCACCGCGGCTGTTTTGATTGCGATACCGGTGGGGGCGCTTGCGCTGTGGGCGTTTGACAACACCTTGCTATGGACAGTGCTGGGGGCGATGGCGGTAATGATCGTCTTGCTGGCATTGGCAGGGTTAGGGCTGCTTAGGTTGGTGAAATCACGGGTGCGTGCGCCGTCGGTCAAGCTCGCCTTAAGCCGAATTACCCGCAATAAACTGGCTAGCAGCGTGCAGTTAGGGGCGCTTGCGATCTCCTTTATGCTCTTGGCCATTATCTGGCTGCTGCGTACTGACTTGCTCGCTGATTGGGGACGGATGCTGCCGCCCGATGCGCCCAATGTGTTTGCGCTGAATATCGCCCCGAGTGAGCAGCAAGACTATGTGGGTGAACTCGACGACGCCAGCTTGATGCGCTCTGATGCCTACCCAATCGTGCGTGGCCGGCTGGTGGGCAAAAACGGTGAGCGTTACCAGATCCCAACCGATGAAGCCGAGCGTGATGAAGCGGACGAGGCCTTGCGCCGCGAGCTTAACTTCACCTGGCGCGAAACCTTGCCATCACACAATGAGGTGATTGCCGGAGACTGGCCAACTGAGAATGGTGTATCAGTGGAGGCCGACATTGCCGAGCGCTTGGAGATTGAGATAGGCGACAGCCTGACCTTTAGCGTGACCGGCCAAGACTTTACCGCCACGGTGAACTCGATTCGTGAGGTAGAGTGGCGCAATATGCGGCCTAACTTCTACTTTATTTTCGACCGCGAGACGCTCGCCGACAAACCGGCTAACTGGCTGGTGAGCTTCAGGCTCGATGAATCGCAAACGCCTTTGCTCAATCGCTTGGCGCGGGAGTATCCGACCGTCACGCTGCTTGATTTGCGCACCATGAGCAGCCGTATTCAATCGATTTTACGTCAAATTGGCTTGTCGCTTTCGGTGTTGGCGGGGCTGGCGGTGATCAGCGGCCTGTTACTGCTGCTCACCTTGCTGCGTATTAGCTTGAGCGAGCGTCAGCAGGAGATAAACCTCTATCGCACCTTGGGCGCGAGCCGCACTCGTATTCAGCGTACCTTATGGAGCGAGTATGGCGTGATGGCCTTTGTGTCTGGCTTGATGGCGGTGCTGGGCGCAGAAGCGGCGATGGTTGGCTTGCTTAAGTGGGGCTTTGAAATGGAGATACGCCTGCACCCAGAGCTTTGGGCGGTGTTGCCGGTGTTGGCGGTAGCGCTGGTGTTTGTCACGGTCGCCTCGATGTTGCGCAAACTGATTGACCCGCAACGGCGTTAACAGGGGCGGTAAGCATCTTCGTTTCACACATAACAAAGCGGGTATCAAGAGCATTGATACCCGCTTTTTTGTGTACACCGTCTAGCTAGCAACACCGCTTGTGCGAAAAAACAAAGCCGCTACTTAAACAAAGACTGCATGGCTTCTTCCACCTTGGGGTGCTGGAACTCAAAGCCCGCGTCCTCCAAGGCATGGGGCAGGGCGCGCTGGCTATCGAGCAGCAAGTGCGAGGCTTCACCCATCATGGTTTTAATCGCCAAGGTAGGGACAAAGAACACGTGTGGGCGTTTTAAGGCACTGGCCAGCGCTTGGCTAAAGCGTTTATTGGTGACCGGCTCTGGCGCGGTGCAGTTAAACGGCCCTTTGAGCTCAGGGGTATTGAGCAGGTGGATAATCGCGCCGACCATATCATCAATATGAATCCACGGCATATACTGCTGGCCTTTACCAATTGGGCCGCCCAGCCCGAGTTTGTACGGCAGCATCATCCGTTTGAGCGCGCCACCCTCAGCGCTTAACACCACGCCGGTGCGCAGCAAGCACACCCGCGTCTGTTGCGATGCGCCTTTCAAGGCAATCTTTTCCCATTGATGACACACATGCTGGGCAAAATCATCGGCATGGACTACCAAGGTTTCATCAAAGCTGCGATCTTGCTGATCGCCGTAATACCCTACCGCCGAGCCGCTAATAAAGGTGTGAGGTGGGGTGCTGCTGGCATGGATTTTCTCCACCAATTTTTCCGTTAATCCCCAACGGCTGGTGCAGATGATCCCTTTTTGTTGCTCACTCCAGCGTTTGTCGGCAATCGGCTCGCCCGCCAGATTGATAACCGCATCAATATCATTCAGGTGGGGGAGATCATCAAGGCGCTCTAACGGCGTGACTTTATCGCCAAAGCACTGGGTGACCTTTTGCTTGGAGCGCGATAACACAGTGACCTGATGCTCGGTCAGCAAGCGAGGAATTAACGCCTGACCAATCAGGCCAGTGCCGCCAGTGATTAACAGTTTCATGCCTGATGTCCTAACGTCGAGTAATGGGTGATATAGATAACGCTAAGAGGGTTTTAGACTTAGCGCAAGTGATTGCTTTGTATCCTGTTACGTACCGCAATCAAAATCGGTTTGATCGCGCAGTTTTCTCTTCTGCCCCTCGCACGCCAAATTGGGAGTGCTAACATAAATAGGCACATAAAAGGTGTGTTTTAAATTTTACTACGCAGGGAGTCATGTCGCCTACATGCAAGCGTTATTCAAATCATTGCTAGGAAGCTTTCGCGATCTGTTACCCATCATCCTAGTGATTGGCTTTTTTCAAGTGATTGTCCTGCAACAACCGCTGCCCAACTGGATTTCTATTACTTTTGGCTTGGTGCTGGTGGTCGTGGGGCTGACCTTATTTGTATACGGCTTAGACATGGGATTATTCCCGATTGGCGAATCCATGGCACATTCGCTGGCCCACAAAGGCAGTTTAGGGTGGTTAATTGCGTTCGCGTTTTTGCTCGGCTTTGGCACCACCATTGCCGAACCCGCACTCACCGCGGTGGCGGCAGAGGCGGCAGATGTGGCGGCCAATGGCGGGATGATACACACCAGCGAAGCGGCCAAAGACAGCTATGCCAACGGCCTGCGGCTAACCGTGGCGCTTTCGGTCGGTTTTGCAATTGTGCTGGGGGTGGTGAGGATTATGAAAGGCTGGCCGATCCACCGTTTAATCATTGGCGGCTATTTGCTGGTGGTAGCAATGACCATGGTCGCCCCGCCGAGTATTATCGGCATTGCCTACGACTCGGGTGGGGTGACTACCTCGACCATCACGGTGCCGCTAGTCACCGCACTCGGCGTGGGGCTAGCAACCGTGATTAAAGGGCGTAACCCCATGGTGGATGGCTTTGGCTTGATTGCCTTTGCCTCGCTATCACCGATGATCTTCGTGATGGCCTACGGCATGGTGGTGGCATGAACAATCCACTCACTTTGTTTCTCGACACCTTTTTCTCCACCGTGCGCGATGTGATCCCGATTATCGCGATCATCTTTGGCTTTCAGCTGTTTGTGTTGCGCAAAGCGCTCAACAACCCTAAACGGATCTTTCTCGGCTTTTTCTATGTGATCTTGGGCTTAAGCCTGTTTTTAATGGGGCTGGAGCTGGCGCTATTCCCGCTGGGATCGTCGATGGCCGAGCAGCTGACCGCTCCCGATTTTGTTGGCGCAGCGCTTAAAGCAGGCGGCGAGATTAACTGGCAAGCCTACTATTGGGTGTATCTGTTTGCCGCGGCGATTGGCTTTAGCACCACAGTGGCTGAGCCCTCGTTAATCGCGGTGGCAATCAAAGCGGCCAAAGTATCGGGCGGCGCGATTCGGGTGAATGGGTTGCGCGCCTCGGTGGCGCTCGGAGTCGCCATGGGGATTGCCTTGGGGTGCTATCGCATTGTGGTGGGCGATCCACTTCATTACTACATCATCACCGGCTATGTGGTGGTGGTGATCCAAACCTATTTTGCCCCGCCGTTTATCGTGCCCTTGGCCTATGATTCTGGAGGGGTGACCACCTCAACCGTCACCGTACCCTTGGTGACGGCGCTGGGGTTGGGGCTAGCCTCCACCGTACCGGGAAGAAACCCGATGCTTGATGGGTTTGGCTTAATTGCGTTTGCCAGTTTGTTTCCGATGATCACCGTGATGGGTTATGCCCAAATCACAGCCTATTTACAGAAAAAGCACGCACAGCGTTCATCGTAAGGAGAGCCTATGCGGTTCAAATTAATCATGGCGTTTATTGAAGATGCCAAAACCGATGCGGTGCTCGATGCCGCCAGACAAGCCGGCGCCACCGGTGCAACTATTATTAACAACGCGCGTGGCGAAGGCTTGGTGAAAAAGAAAACCTTTTTAGGGCTGACGCTGGATGTGCAGCGGGACGTAGCCATCTTCCTGGTGGAAGAGCACTTAGCGCGCACCATCCTTGAAACCATTAATGATGTAGGCGAGTTCGATGCCACCTCCGGCAGTGGCATCGCGGTGCAAATTGATGTGGAAGATGCCGTGGGCGTGGCCCACCAAATGCGAGAATTAACCGAAGTGGTGAAGGACGAGTTATGAAACAACATAAAACGGTAAGAGATGTGATGCATGCCCATGCCGTGTGTATTGATGGGCTCACCACGGTCGAAGAAGCGATCCGCATTGCACGCGAACAAGAAGTGAAAGCGATTATCGTCAATAAGCGCGATGAGCATGACGAATTCGGCATTGTGTTAATGAACGACATTGCCAAAAAAGTGCTCGCCAAAAACCGCGCGCCATCACGGGTCAACGTTTATGAAATTATGACCAAACCCGCGCTTAGCGTCTCCCCCGATATGAATGTGAAATACTGCGCCCGTTTATTCGAACGCTTCGGCATCAGCCGCGCCCCCGTAATCGAAAACGGCCAAGTCCTCGGCATGGTCAGTTATAACCTGATCGTGATCTACGGCATGCTCGCCGAAGAAGTGGAGAGCCAGCATAGGAAGGATTAGAAGAGTAGGTGTAAAGATGGTTCTAAGGCAGTTGGGGATAGCTCATTTATGTCCACGGATGATTCTGAGCACCCTGAACGACTGCGTGATCGATGGCTATCAGGCTGGAACAGTTTCAGTTTATAGCCAGACTTTATGTTGACCAATAATATCGAAGAGGAGGTCAACATGAGAAAGTTATCTTCAGGAAAATGCAGCGGCATTAAACGACCATTCAAGTTGGAAGAAATTTGGCGAATTAGAACTAGGCTAGAGCTGAAAGCGACCTAATGTAGCTTGCACTATTGAACTTAGCCATTGATAGCAAATGAAGGGCAAGTGATTTACTAAGGCTGCATGTATATGATGTTTCTTCGCAAGGTGTAATTTATGAAAGGGTTCAATGCATCCAGCAAAAAACTGGCACCGACGTCCACTACGAGATTACCCCGAGAACGCAACAAAGTATTAGCCGATGGATCTACTCGGCATCCTTAGAGGCAAGCAGTTTTTTGTTTCCAAGTGGTCGCCGAAAAGGACAACCTATCAGCTACTCATTCTATCGATCGATTATCAGGAACTGGGCAGTAAAACTTGGATTGAATGCGGACTACTATGGCACTCATTCCATGCGCCGTACTAAAGCAACCTTGATCTATGCCAAAACAAAAAACATCAGAGCGGTACAGGTTTTACTGGGGCACTCGAAGCTAGATAACACTATTCGTTCCCTTGGAGTGGAACTGGAAGACGCTCTGAGGCTCTCAGAGCAAACAGACTGCTGAGGCTTGCTGATACAGGCTTTTCTCCTGAAAAGCCTGTGCCCCAAAGCGTGTTGTGAACCAAAGTACGAACTTAGACTCTCAGCTGGTTCTGACATACAAAAATAATGATAGTCAAAAGGCAAGAGCTGACCCCGTTACTTCCTTCTTAACTTCATCAGAATGTTCTGCGCAGGAATAAACTTCCCCAGCAAAAGCTAATTAACAGTTTGAAGATCACACCGAGTTTTCAGAAGATGTACGTCTCTAGAGTTAGTGTTCCTATCTAGTTTTGTTAACACGCTTTGTTGCGTCTCCGGTGTCCAGAATATTTTTAAGTACTTCCTAGCCCTAGTTACAGCCGTATAGAAAATGCTATGAGAAACATCATCCTCGTTCGCATCTGTGATGACAATTTTCACGGACTCATACTCCAAACCTTGTGCTTTGTGGATTGAAACCGCATAGGCTACTTGGAATGGCACCGTTGTGTTGTGTGAGTCGTCATCCTCATCGCTGCTACTAGGAAGGTCAAAAACAGTAAACCTCACTACAGAATCAGCTATCCATTCTAGATCTTCAATATGATATACATCAAATTCACTTACAGGGCGGTCTAACCAAACATCAAATTGAATCCACCCCGGAGCTTGATCTATAGCTTCTATTCGCCCTTTTAGGTTATTGTAAATTACTGGACGAAACCGATCTGTGTCAGAGAATAGAATTGGGTCCCCAACTTTAAAAGTTGCCTCACGCCATGCAAATGCTTGGTTTTGATTACTACTTTGCATGAAACGGTTTACGTTATTTATACCGTAAAGGCCATCATAATTCAGGCAAAGTACTATTTCATCTGAAGCATTTATCTCAAATAGTTCACTACTCAACAAGGATGAGTAACCATTCTGAGCCATGCATTCAGCTATATCGTCCTCAATATTCCTCACTTTGTTCCAAAAGCCCAACAAAGATTCGCTACTTGTACGATAAGGTGTCTTCAATTCAAATATTGAGTCGCTAGGGATAAAAGAATTTATTGCCCAAAACCAGTTACCAAATTGAATTGATTCAATCTGATAGCTATCACCGACAAGAATAAGTAACTCAAACGAGGTATTCTCCAATATTGTAAGTAAATCAGCATTACTTACCGTGCTGCACTCATCAATGATAAGGACATCGTAAGCAGTATCGTCCTGACTATAAGTGTGACTTCTAATAGTTTTGAAAGTAGAGTTCTGTGCACTGACCTTTCGTTTCAAGTTGTCAATTGCCGGATTGGTATGCGCGAGAAATAGTTTTTCTTTGTCATTAAAGTAGTTAGCAATATGGTCGACCATAGTCGACTTTCCTGTTCCAGCTGCACCATAAATTAAAGCTACACATGATCTACTAAATAACTGTACTAAAGCATTTATTTTTAGTGGATCGTCAATGTTCCGAGACGTTTCCGACAACCAACGTTCTACGGCTTGAGTATAACCTTGTACACCTGATGACGACTTTTCTKGTAACTTTTTGACAATTTCAGCAGTGTCAGTTTCATATCCTCTTACGAATACATGCCCTTTGTCCATTATCAACTGTCGGTGAGTGTGTGTGTAATAAAGATTGCGGTTAAAGGTAGAAATTAAGCTGTTAGTATCGCCATAATGTACTATATCTGCTATCGGAGTATAGAGAATACCATTACGTTCAACGTTATTCTTGACTTGCCTTACCATCAACTCATGCTCTCTATTCGTCGTATCTAGACTTTCTACCAAATCCCAGTACCTCGGGTTGTGGCTCGGCAAGGAAGTGCAAAAAGGCATTTGATCAAACGGTATACAACCATACTTAAGACTTAGCCCAGATAAGTAATTACATGGGTTACGACTAAACTGAGACTTTAGTGTTTTGTTGTACATTCTTAGCATCAAATAGCGAACTACGTTGTATCCTGCGGAGCGAGACCTCACTATATTTCGCGCTAAATCTAGCATTGGAAATACTCTTAAAGATGTAGCTCCTTGCGTACCAATCGCTTTAAGGCAGTTATACGATTGATCCGACATATCAATTAAGTCTAATAAGTTCACCGCCTCACTAGTAAGCATGTTCATGAGAAAACGATATTCAGGTGAGTTTGTGCGGACACCTAATGGTGCATTGAGCAGTTTTGCTAAGTTATCAAACTCACAGGGTCGAATAGAGACTTCCCACTGCCTTATGATTATGATAGGCATTGTGTAGCCTACAACTGATATGCTGTCC
>NZ_MUET01000047.1:0-23145 GCF_001995685.1 Salinivibrio sp. IB282
ATATAACACGATAACTCTCTCCTGAAAAACTTAACGCCAAAATAACAGGCTAATAAAGCTTGGCCATAATTTTGAGCGCAGCGAACCAAGCCAAGCTTTATTAGTCCGCGTTGATTTTCTTGTTATACGATGCCTCACACCAAGCACTGAAACTGACCGTTTTTAGCTTTGAAACCTAGCTTATTAAACAAAGCTTGAGACCGAAAGTTACCCTCATCAATATCTGCATACAATTTTTCAATGCCCAAAGATTTAGCATGAGAAAATAATAAAATAAGAGCTTCAGACATATACCCTTTTCGCCAGTGCGATGAATTTAGTAAGCATCCGACCTCACAGGAATCACCGTTATCACTAAAACTATGTAAGCCGCAGGTTCCAATAACTTTGTTTGTCGCTTGATCCATAACCGCCCATTCCAGCGATTCACCTGATTTCTCCAAACGGACGACGTTTTTTAACATCTGAACTATCATATCTTTCGATGTAAAAACTGGGTCTGAGGCAAATTCCATTGTTTTAATATCACCATAAATTTCAAACAAATCATCAGAATCATTCGTTTGAATTGACCTCAAAACAATTCTACTCCCGTGTAAATCAGGCTTCATTTCTCTCCTTAATCGTATAACATTGTATTAGTGCGCGTGCTCGATTTGTCAAAACCGTTATACGCGTCATTTTTTAACTAACTACCTATAATTAAACACATTTTTAACGCTTGAAGCAATCACCTTGTCTGCGAAAGTGTGCATGCCGCCTATCCCGGACAAGGCGTTCACACTATCCTCAAAGGATAACTTGTAACCCTTTGATTATATTGAACTAATAATTTCTCTTTCGGCGATAATGTGAATGTGTCTCGAAAAAGCGTGCACACTATTTGGCTTTCTCTACCAATAAGCTGTATGAATAAACAGTCTTAGATGGAGGGAAAGGATCATGACCAAAAGCCCGTTTATGGCAAGCCTTCAGCACGAGCTCAGGCGGCGAGGCTATGCGATCAAAACTGAGAAGAGTTACCTATACTGGGTGCGCCGATTTATCCTTTTCCATCACAAGCAACATCCGACAGAGCTCAGTGACGAGGATGTAAAAACGTTTCTGTCTTATTTGGCCAATGCGCAACAAATTTCACCGAATACGCAAAAGGTTGCACTTAATGCACTGGCCTTTCTATACAACCAGTTTTTAGACCAGCCGCTAGGTAAGATTGCGTTTAGTCCATCCAAAAAATCGCCGCGAATTCCAATTGTGCTCAGTAAAGAAGAAGTTGCCAGAATTTTTGCCTACCTTGGCGCAAGAGATAAGCTGATTTGTGGGCTGATGTACGGCAGTGGCCTACGCATCAATGAGTGCTTGAGGTTACGCATCAAGGATTTGGATTTTAATCATAACGCGATCACTGTTCATAATGGCAAAGGTGGAAAATCACGCACCACCTTGCTGCCTAATCAATTGGCCGGTGAGCTACATACATTATGTGAAAGAGCTGTCGACATTCAGCAAGGCGACAATCAAAAAGGTATCGGACCCTCGATGCCTTACGCGCTGGATAGAAAATACCCCAATGCGTACCGCAAGACAGGCTGGATGTTTATTTTTCCCTCTTACAATTATTGCCACCACCCAGTGTCTAATAAACTTTGCCGACATCATCTACATGATTCCAATGTGCGTAAAGCCTTGAATCAGGCAGTACAAAAGGCCGGCATCACCCATAAGCACGTTACCTGTCATACGTTTCGCCATAGCTTTGCCACGCAGATGCTTTTGGCGGGTTACGATATTCGCACCATTCAAACCTTATTGGGCCATACCGACCTCTCTACCACGCAGATCTATACCCATGTGATTGGCCAGCAATTTGCGGGTACAACAAGCCCAATGGATTTACTTTAACGCCCACGCTACCGCCCTTTGGTTGGCGGCGTCCAAAAGGCCTTACAGCGCGATTTTTTGTGGGATAGGTTATCAGACGCTTGGCAGTGTGTTTAGGCAAAGGGGTCTAAAATGTTGGTGGGGTCAGAATTTAGAAATTTGCGGGGGGTTATAAACGCAAAAAGCCGCTGACTAAGCAGCGGCTTTTTGATATGTGGCGGAGAGATAGGGATTCGAACCCTAGAAGGGCTATTAACCCTTGCCGGTTTTCAAGACCGGTGCTTTCAACCACTCAGCCATCTCTCCGGAACGCGGCGTATATTATTGGGTTGGGGTTGGCTTGTAAAGTGAAAAACTATAATTTGGAGTGCGTTTGGTTAGCTTTCAGCCAATAAAAAAAGAGGCCAGTGTTTGGCTGACCTCTTTTGGGAGTTTGCTAAGCGGCTTTAGATGTTTTCGACATCAAATTCCACTACCGGGCTCACGTCTGCGTCGTAGTCGACGCCTTCAACACCAAAGCCAAATAGCCTCAAGAACTCGGCTTTGTATTCGTTGTAGTCAGTCAACTCGGCGAGGTTCTCTGTGGTGATCTGTGGCCACAGGTCACGACAGTGCTGCTGAATGTCTTCACGCAGCTCTAGGTCATCTAAACGCAAGCGACGCTCGCTATCTACCTCTGGCTCGCTGCCATCGGCTTGATACAGGCGCTGAGTAAACATGCGATAGATTTGCTCCATGCAGCCCTCATGGACGCCTTCTTCGCGCATTTTCTTGAATACCATGGCGATATAAAGCGGCATCACCGGGATCGCTGAGCTAGCTTGGGTGACCACGCTTTTCAGTACCGCCACGTTGGCGCTACCGCCTTTAGCTGAAAGCGTTTGGTTTAGCGCGTTGGCAGCACGGTCTAAGTCCATTTTCGCTTTACCCAGCGCACCTTCCCAATAGATTGGCCAGGTAAGCTCTGTGCCAATGTAGCTGTAAGCGACGGTTTTGCAGCCTTCGGCGAGGACACCGGCGTCATTAAGGGCGTTGATCCAAAGCTCCCAGTCTTCACCACCCATCACGGTAACGGTATCTTGAATCTCTTGCTCGGTAGCCGGTTCAACACTGGCTTCGATGATTTCATCTTTGTTGGTATCGACGGCGGTTGAGGTGTAGGTCTCACCGATAGGTTTGAGTGACGAGCGCACCAACTCACCGCTGTCAGGTAGCTTACGCACTGGCGAGGCTAGCGAGTACACCACCATGTCAATTTGGCCAAGATCTTGTTTGATGAGCTCGATGGTTTTTTGCTTGGCTTCATGCGAGAAGGCATCGCCATTGAGGCTTTTTGAATACAGGCCTTCTTGCTTGGCAAATTTGTCGAACGCGGCTGAGTTGTACCAGCCTGCGGTGCCAGGCTTTTTCTCAGTGCCGGGTTTTTCAAAGAACACGCCAATGGTTGCAGCGCCGCCACCAAAGGCTGCCGCAATGCGTGAGGACAAGCCATAGCCGCTAGAGGCACCTACAACCAGTACACGCTTAGGCGCATTGGCAATCGGGCCTTGCGCTTTGGTGTAGTCAATTTGCTCTTTTACGTTGGCTTCACAACCAACGGGATGGGTGGTCGTACAGATAAATCCACGAATTTTAGGTTTGATGATCATATTCAACGTCCCTCACAAAATTGAGGCTAGGATAAATACTAACGCCTGCCTATGCATCCCCTTTTACGGAAAAAGGGCAAAAATACCCAGTGGTTGGAGGTGTTGCAGGCAAGAATAGTGGGCAAGATCTCAGCATTGTTGCCCTAAGGGCCAGGCCAATAAAAAAAGCGCCTGCGAGGTGCAGACGCTTTTTCGCGCAAGTTAGCGACCTTTATGCCGCTTTGCTTGGATTGGGCTTGGCAATGGCACCGCCTTCTAACTGGCTAGAGGTAAACCATTCGGCTTTAAAATCATCCACTTGCACCGCATAAGCACGCAGCGCATCAGCCTCTAGCAGTTTGTCACGGGCCTCGGCAGTGATGAGGTTTTGGTCAACCGCTTGTTGCGAGCGATCCGCCAAGCTGGCTTTGCCRTCAATCTGCTTGGCTTTCACCGCCTTGATCAGGGCTTTTTCGGTGTCACGACACGCCCACATTGCAGTAAAGGCACGATCCATCACCGCCACCGGATCGTCGGCTTTATCGCCCACGTAGCATAAGTGCGTCCAACGGTCGCGCTCTGCGCTCGGTATCATTAACTGCTCGGCAATCTGATTAAGCAGCTTGTCAGAGGGCATTTTGTAGTGCATGCCGAGTGGGAATAAAAGCCCCCGTAGGCTGCGGCCCACCCCTTTGGCGGGGAAGTTATTAAAGGCGCCATCAAACGCTTTGGCACACTGGGCTAGGCAATATTGCAGCGCATAGTGCACCATCGGCAGATCTTGGCTCGGACGGCCTTCATCTTCATAGCGCTTCAACGTTGCCGATGCCATATACAGATGGCTGAGAACATCCCCCAGACGCGCAGATAGCATTTCTCGGCGTTTCAGCTCACCGCCCAGTGACAACATCGCCACATCAGTGGTCACCGCTAGCGCACGACTCATGCGGGTAAGGTGACGATAGTATTTGGCCGTCTCGCCACTCACCGGTGCGCGGTTGGTCAGCGATCCGGTCAGCGCGTTGACCAGCCCCATCACGCTGTTTTTGGTAGCATGCCCAATATGTTTGAACAGTAATTTATCAAACGCTTGGGCGCCGGCTTCTTGGTCTGGGTTCGCCGCCGCTTCCATCTCTTCGAGCACGTAAGGGTGGCAACGGGTCGCCCCCTGACCAAAGATCATGAGGTTGCGGGTAAGAATGTTGGCGCCTTCCACCGTGATGGCCACCGGAATACCAAAGTAATGATGGCCGATGTAGTTAAGTGGCCCTAACTGAATCGCACGACCCGCGTGCACGTCCATCGAATCATTCAAGATGGTGCGCGCAATTTCGGTCATGTGGTATTTGGAAATCGCGGTGATGATTGCCGGTTTTTCTCCCTGATCCAGCGCGGTGGTGGTCAGGGTGCGAGTCGATTCAATTAAGTAGTTCAACCCGCCCATGCGGCCCAGGGCTTCTGCCACCCCTTCAAAGCGGCCAATGTGCATACCAAACTGTTTACGCACATAACTGTAAGCGCCTGTGGTACGGGTGGCGAGATGCCCTACCGCCGTCCCCAGTGCGGGCAACGAAATCCCCCGCCCAGCAGAGAGACACTCCACCAGCATGCGCCAACCACGGCCTGCGTAATCTTTACCGCCGATGATCCAATCAATCGGGATAAAGACATCCTCGCCCTTGGTGGTGCCGTTCATAAATGCCATGTTGAGCGGATTGTGGCGATCGCCAATTTCAACGCCTGGGTGGTCTGCCGGAACCAGGGCACAGGTGATGCCGAGGTCTTTTTTGTCCCCCAGCAGGCCGTCTGGATCACCCAGTTTAAACGCCAAGCCCACCACGGTCGCTACGGGCGCGAGTGTAATGTAGCGTTTGTTCCAGCTTAAGCGGATCCCCAGCACTTGTTCACCATTGTGCTCACCCATGCATACCACGCCGTGATCGGGAATACTGCCAGCATCGGATCCGGCTTCTGGGCCGGTTAAGCCAAAGCACGGCACTTCGCGGCCATCGGCCAAGCGTGGCAGCCAATAATCGCGCTGGTCTTGAGTACCATAATGAGTCAGCAGCTCACCTGGCCCCAGTGAGTTAGGCACCATCACGGTCACCGCGGCACTTAAGCTACGGGTGGCAATGCGCGATACGATGGTAGAGTTGGCCAGCGCCGAGAACGCGAGGCCACCGTATTCTTTGGGAATGATCAGCGAGAAAAAGCGCTCTTTTTTCAGATAATCCCAGACTTCTTCCGGCAGATCTTTTTGCTCTTGGACAATTTTAAAATCATCCAACATCGCCAAGAGGGTTTCTAGCTGGTTGTCGATAAACGATTGCTCTTCCGCTGTGAGTGTTGGCTTACCATACTGGTGCAACGTCTTCCAGTTTGGCGATCCGGAGAAGAGTTCACCGTCCCACCACACACTGCCGGCTTCCATCGCTTCACGCTCAGTGGCGGATAACGGTGGCAGCACTTTTTTGAAGAAAGTAAACGCTTTATCACTCACCAGTGAACGACGTAATGAAGTTTGAGAGCTCATGATTCAGGTCCTTTTGTTGATCATGGTTGCACTCTTTTTACTGTTATTGTGCGACCAGAACGGGTTTTTACATTGCACCTCACGCACCGTGATACACCTGTCGCTGCGCTGAGTGGTTCAAATAAGCGGGACGCACCGCATCCTCACTTGATGTGTTTTGCTTGCCCTACTCCGCTTGTGACTCCGTCGCGAAGGCGAGCACTTGCCCCTGTTGTGCCATTGCCGCGGGCTTGGCGTTCATCCCTGCTGCTAGATACGGAATTAAGCGGTCAACGATCGCTTCGGTATCGAGGGTGCGACCAAAATCGTTTTCGGCAATATCACGCAACGCTTCGCTAGACGCCATGGTGAAAATCGCCGCCCCGAGGGTGAAGTGTAAATGCCAAAATACCGCCTCTGACGTCAGTTCAGGGTTAGCTTTGCGTACCGCTTGGTTAAACAGCGACAGCACGTGTTCGTAACGGGTGGTGATAAACCAACGTAAATGCCCTTGTACATCGGTGTAACCACGGCCAATCAATTGCATAAAGGTGGCTGCGCCATGTGGTCGATACGCATCAAGCGCAAGCACTGGCTGCTTTGCACATGAGAATACTTGCTCCATCGTGCACTCTGGTCGCACTAAAAGCGCTTGCAGCTGTTCACCGAGCGCTGGCATAAACGCTTCGAGGTAGCGTCCGAGCACCGCACGCACCAGTGATTTTTTGTCGCCAAAGTGATAGTTCACTGAAGCAAGGTTGACGCCAGCCTTGCTGGTAATCGTACGTAACGACGTTTCTTTAAACCCGTGCTCGGCGAAGAGCTGCTCCGCGGCATCCAGAATTTTTGCTTTGGTGTCGCCTCGTCCTGCCATTGTTCATTCACCTGTATTAAACGCTTGTTTAACTTTATACGCAGACATGCCTTTTAACAACCCTGAAACACACACGCATCGCATGAGTAACATCACATTATTGAGTGATTTCTTCGAGACCGCGGCCAGGTGGCTTTACACCGGCGTTTGCTGCATGACCGTATATTGTTTGGTAAATAAAGAAGGAGGGTTTTCGTGCTTGGCTGACTATGTAATGCGTTGAATAAAAATGGTTAAGCAGCCCGTTCAGGCACTACCCCAGCCATCGCTGCGCTTTTTTTGTACAAAAGTGGGAACCTATACGCATTTCTGGCAGTCACACCTTGTGCCACTGCTTTTTCTAGAAGACTTTTCTTCTATGCCCACTCGCCGTTTGCTTGTGGGCTTTTTTATGCGCGGTTATGGAAGAGATCGCGTGCAGAAATCCGTTTTTATTGTGATTAAAATCACGAAACTGTCGCCAATTGACAAGATTTATCGACTTTTTTAAATCATCAGGAACTTCTTGGTCATCGCCCAGTCCTAATGGGTGCATCGGTAAGAAATGCCTTATTCCCCTCAGTAGTGAGGGAGCGTGATTCCTCTTTCTTTCCGACCTGCTGCTGCTTTTTCTACTTACTTTAGAGTTTGTTTGTCTCTACCTTTATTTTTGCCCACCTTGTGTGGGCTTTTTTTATTTTGGGGCCGGGTCATCGGAGGTTACCTGACCGTCGGCGATCATTTGATACGGTGAGGCATAGCGTAAGTTCAGCCCCAATTGCGCCAGCGTCTGCGAGGCATCAATCCATTTACCATCACCTGTACTTGGCTGATATTCAGGCGGCTGTAACCCCATCTCGCGCGCCGCCCAGCCATAGTAAACACTTTTTGATGGGTGCAGTTCCGCGCACAGATGAAAGGTATGACCCCATTGACGCTGATGAATAATCGCACTGATCGCAGCGATCACATCGCTGCGGTGAATCAAGTTCACCGGCTCATTTCCACCTGATAAGCCTTGTCGACCCGCCAACATGGTTGAAGGGTGACGCTCACCGCCAATCAACCCCGCGAGCCGCATGACGGTTCCTTTCTCTCCATACGTTTCGCGCAGATGCGCTTCGATATGTTCGTGTGCTTTACCTGACGCCGTAGTGGCAGCTGTCGCGGTTTGCTCTGTTACCTGTCCTTGAAGCGCCCCATATACAGACGTGGTGCTGATAAAGAGCACATGCTCAACGCCTGCTTGGGCCAGGCGGTCGATAAACGCGCACATAGCATCGCGGTATGCATCAAAGTCGGCGTGACGACGCCCTGCCGCGATATTGATCACCACGATGTCAGTCTCGAGCAATGCCGCCGCTGATTGATAATCCGGCGCCATCACATCAAACGGCACCACGGTGGTCGCCAGCGTCTCGCTCAATGCTTGCGCCGAGGCTGGCTCACGTTTGGTCCCCACCACGTGGTGTCCAGCGCCAAGTAGGTGTGACGCCAGCGGTTGGCCCAACCAACCACATCCACAAATTCCAACTTTCAATCCTGACACACGCGCTCCTTATGATTACCTAGGGTTACGTAATTATTTTTCAATGTAATGGTTCACACTATTCATTTCGACTGATTTTTGACCGTTTATTTATTTCACGCTGTAAATATATTCCTTAATTATGTAAGGAAATAACTAAAAGCGTGAATGGTGACAAAGTTTTTATGCTCAGATAGTCATAATAATGTCATTACAATCCGCGAGACGATAGACTATCTGTTACTAAGCGGCAGTCAAAAGCCGTGGTGAATGACACACTTAACACTTCATTGAAGCTCGCTCTCGCCGAGCGACAATTTTAACTTTGGTCTTGAACGTAAGCGGTAACTCAGATGAATACTCTGGAAAAAATACAAAAAAATCTTGAAAACTTCAGCAAATCTGAAAGAAAAGTTGCTGAAATCATTGTCGCCTCCCCTCAAACCGCTATTCACTCGAGTATTGCGACGTTGGCAAAGATGGCTGATGTGAGCGAGCCAACGGTTAACCGTTTCTGTCGTCGCCTCGACACCAAAGGCTTCCCAGACTTTAAACTTCACCTCGCGCAAAGCTTGGCCAATGGCACCCCGTATGTGAACCGCAACGTTGAAGAAAACGATGGCGCAGATGCTTACACGGCGAAGATTTTTGAGTCAACCATGGCCTGTTTGGATGTGGCGAAAAACAGCATCGACACGCACCAAATTAACCGTGCTGTCGATATGCTGACCCAAGCGAAAAAAATCGCCTTTTTCGGCCTGGGCGCCTCAGCGTCAGTGGCGCATGACGCGCAAAACAAGTTCTTCCGTTTTAACATTCCGGTGGTGTGCTTTAACGACATCGTGATGCAACGAATGAGCTGCATTAACTGTAATGACGGCGATGTAGTGGTGATGATTTCACACACAGGGCGTACCAAGAGTTTGGTCGATGTGGCTAACTTAGCGCGCGAGAACGGTGCCACCGTCATTGGCATCACCCAGCGCGACTCGCCGCTAGATAAAGTGTGTTCGCACACCATCCAGCTCGACGTGCCAGAAGACACCGACGAATACATGCCGATGGCCAGCCGTGTTGTGCAAATGACGGTGATCGATGTGCTGGCCACTGGTTTTACGCTTCGCCGCGGGCCTGGATTTAGAGATAACTTGAAGCGTGTCAAAGAAGCCATTCGCGATTCACGCTTTCATAAAGAATCCCTGACCTAACTAAGAGGAGTGCGTTGGCACTCCTTTTTTGTGTCATCTATTCGACGTTTTTAATGCGCTACACTGGTGTCRGCACCTCGTCGAATCCACGACTTGGCGGTGATGTTGCCCTTTCTGCTTTATCCCTTAAAACATCATCCTGTATATAGGAGTTAATCATGTCTGCAAAACTGAGAAGAACGAAGATTGTTACCACACTCGGCCCTGCCACCGACAAAGACAGTGTATTGGAATCGATTATTGCCGCCGGTGCTAACGTCGTTCGCCTTAACTTCTCTCACGGCAGTGCGGAAGACCATATTAAACGCGCCGATCAAGTGCGCGCGATTGCGGCGAAGCTTGGTCGTCACGTGGGTATTTTGGGTGATTTACAAGGCCCTAAAATCCGAGTGTCTACCTTTAAAGAGGGTGCCATCACCCTGGCGGTAGGCGATAAATTCACCTTGGATGGCGAGCTTTCGCCTGGCATGGGCGACCAAGACGCGGTCGGCCTTGACTATAAAGCCCTGCCCCAGGACGTTACCAATGGCGATATTCTGCTGCTCGATGATGGTCGCGTACAGCTCAAGGTATTGGCGGTTGAAGGGGCCAAGGTACACACCGAGGTCACGGTAGGCGGTAAGCTCTCTAACAACAAAGGGATCAACAAAAAAGGCGGTGGTCTGTCTGCCCCTGCGTTGACCGAAAAAGACAAGCAAGACATTCTCACTGCCGCCAAAATCGGCGTCGACTTCTTAGCGATCTCCTTCCCGCGCAACGGCCAAGATATGCACTATGCCCGCTCGTTGGCGCGCGATGCTGGCTTGGACGCGCGTTTGGTGGCCAAAGTCGAACGCGCCGAAACCGTGATCAGCGATGAGAGCATTGATGACATTATTGAAGCGTCTGACGTGGTGATGGTCGCGCGCGGCGATCTGGGTGTCGAAATTGGTGACCCAGAGTTGGTTGGGGTACAAAAGCAACTCATTCGCCGCGCCCGCAGCATGAACCGTTTGGTGATCACCGCCACCCAGATGATGGAATCAATGATTTCCGCCCCCATGCCTACTCGCGCGGAGGTGATGGATGTGGCCAATGCGGTGCTGGATGGTACGGATGCAGTGATGCTATCGGCAGAAACCGCCGCCGGCCAGTACCCATTGGAAACGGTACGCTCAATGGCTGAAGTGTGTGTCGGGGCTGAGAAGATGCCTTCGGTCAATATCTCCAACCATCGTCTCGATCGTCAGTTTGATAGCCAAGAAGAAACGGTCTCTATGGCCACCATGTATGCGGCGAACCATATGCAAGGGGTGAAAGCCATGGTGTCACTGACCGAGTCTGGCCGTACGGCCTTGATGATGTCGCGCATCTCTTCCGGTAAGCCCATTTTTGCCCTATCGCGTCATGAACACACGCTTAACCGTGCCGCCCTCTATCGTGGTGTGACGCCGGTGTATTTTGACAGCGACAGCGGTGCCGGCCTGCAAGTGGCGGAGCGCGCCCTGCAAACCTTGAAAGAAGGTGGCTTTTTGGCCGAAGGCGATCAGGTGATCATGACCCAAGGCGACCAAATGGAAGTGATTGGCTCTACCAACACCATGCGTGTGCTGACAGTGAAATAACTCGCGGATAAGCGCACACTGAAAAAGCAAAAGGCGACCTAGCTGGGTCGCCTTTTATGTTTGTCGTTGGAATCCGCTGATGCCCCAATGAGACCCTCGCGAGTCAATCTGGTTTAGGTCGCCAGTGCGGGTTGATGTGCGCCATTAAGATATGATCTTCCCATTGGCCATTAATCAACAAATAGTCGCGCGCTCGGCCCTCATGTTCAAAGCCGACCGCCTCCAATACCTTGGCACTACGCTGATTACATGGCATGTAGGACGCACACACACGATGGATGTGAACGTTATCAAACAGCCACTGATTCGTCGCGGCAAGCGCCCGACGCATAATCCCTCGTCCTTGTGCCGCTTCATCAAGCGAATAACCCACGGTGCACGAATAAGACGGGTATTGCATCACACTGGTATACGAAATCACCCCTAACACTTGAGGCGAGTCTTGCTTGGCAATCAAAAAGTAATACGCCAGCTGATGCTTTTGTAACTCCATCAACTGCAGCACGCGTCGCTTCCACCCCTGCTCAGTATAAAAGCCCGCCGCACGTTCAGGCTCCCAAGGCGCGAGAAAATCACGGTTGCGCTGAAAGTACTGCACCACCCGGGTTACGTCTTCATGGCTGATGGCATCAATGCGCAGCTCATCAACGGACAAACGCGGAAAGTGGCTAATCGACGACTGATACATACTGGCTTCCTGCATCGGCTTACTTTTTACCAATCCCATAGTCGCGCAGTTTGTTAGCGATCGCGGTGTGCGAGACATCCAATCGCTTGGCCAGCTTGCGCGTTGAAGGGTAGCTTCGATACAGGTTATGCAAAATCCCCGACTCGTAACGCTTCATGATTTCATCCAATGAGCCATCCATCGATTCTTCACTCATAAACTGGGTGTTTTCAATTTCTGGCAGTTGGACGTCATCGATCGTCATCACTTCTGCATCAATTTGCGTCATCGCATGAAGCAGTACATTGCGTAACTGGCGGATATTCCCGGGCCACGCATAATGTGTCAGATAATCAGCCAAGGCTTCGTCGATACGCGGCTTGGATTGCCCCAAGTCGGCAGCAAATTGTTTGACGAACAGCTCCGCCAGCGGCATCACATCGGCCGTTCGCTCTCTAAGTGGTGGCACGGTTAGCGATAACACATTGAGCCGATAGAAGAGATCTTCACGGAACTGATGGGCCGCCACCAGCTCGGGCAAGTTTTTCTGAGTCGAACAAATAACGCGCACATCCACCTGCATCTCGCGTTCTTCGCCGACACGACGGAAGGTCCCGTCTTGCATAAAGCGCAACAGTTTTACTTGCAGGTGGCGGCTCATTTCGCCGACTTCGTACAAGAATACGGTGCCACCATCCGCTTGCTCTAAAATGCCTTTTTTGGCACTACCGCCTTCTTCGGCGGCCGCCATGCCAAACAATTCGGTTTCAGCGGCGTTATCTGGCATAGACACACAGTTAACGAGTAGGAAAGGTTTGTCCGCGCGTAAGGAGTGACGGTGGCAGGCACGCGCTATCATTTCTTTACCTGTACCGGTTTCGCCTTGTACTAACAGTGGTGCATCCAACATCGCCAGCTTTTTCGCTTGGCCAATGAGCTGCTTAAACTTGTTTGATTGCCCCACAAGATGGTCAAACCCATGATCGCTTGGGGTACGGAACACGGTTTGCGAGGTGTTATTCATCGCCACCTGCTTAAGCTGCACCACCGCACTCACCAATACAGGCTGCTCACTTTCGTCATTGATGTGCACTGGCATCACTTCCATGAGGAAGTCGAGTCCGGCCATCACCACCATCCGACAACTTTGACTGGCTTCTTCTTTTTCCAGCCAGTGGGCAAACTGAAAGTCGGGAAACACGCTGTTGGCATGTTCATCGATAAGTTGGTGTTCACTCGAGCCAATCAAGTCTTGCGCCGCCTTGTTGGCCATATCAATGTAGCCATCGAGGTTAATCGACACCACAGGATCGGTCAGGCTTTCAACTAGTGCGCGCAACTCTTTGTGCTCGCGCTCAGCCGGTAAAAACTGTACTTTGCGTACGTCGGTGACCCCAGAAATCAGTCGAATTTCTGACATCAACTGGCTAAAGGCGTCGAATTCAATTTCCGGACAGTTGAGGTATATGATCCCGACCTGGTCAATTTCAATACCCCGCAGGTCGATGTCGCGGCGCACCAGAATATCGAGGAGTTCGCGGGTAAGCCCGATCCTATCTTCACAACAGACTTTCAGTCTCATAATGGATTCCTGTGACTTGACAGTGATACCCAATACCGGCAGCAAGCCTTGTGGCGATGCATACTTAAAACTCTGCCCGCTTCAACGGGTTACTGAAGCATTCATCGTCGTGGCTGCCTGCGCTGCATTAGCTGTCAGGATAAGTTGACACTGAAGCGGAGTTTGAGCGGGTTAGGGGGAACAGTCAAGCCCTGATACGATTTTTGCCTTACGCCGTCACGTTTGTAGCACAGAAAACACGCAATTAACTCACTGATTATTCTATGAATACGAGCGTGGCTGGTGAGCTTGCCTCCCAGCCACCTTCTCGGCGTGCATTATCACCCATCTTGTTGACGCTTGCCCGCCAGTCGCTTGATTAACTCACGACGAAGCTGCGACAGGCTGGGCGCGGCTTGACCATGCCAAGGCAGTGGCCGCATCAATGTCATGGTTTTTAGCCCTAACCGCGCGGTGAGCAGGCCAATACCGAGCCCCTGCGCCACCCGGCCTGATACGCGACCCGCGATATTCACCGACAGCACATCAAAGCCCACATCGGTCATCGCCTCACTGGCACCCGCCAGCGCCATGTTGGTGAGCACCATTTTCAGCAAACGAAAACGTGCTTTAACGCCCAGTTGGATCCCGTAGATCTGCGCGATACGCGTCATCAAGTAAAAATTACGCCACGCCACCAGCAACATATCTGCTACCGCCAACGGGCTGACCGCCACCATGAGTGCGGCTTCTTGCGCGTGCTTGGTGACCAAAGCACGCGCCGCTTTATCTTGTGCGCTGAGCACTTGCTGCTCATAGAGGCTCAGAATTTCACTGTCATTATGTGTGGCCGCCAGTTGCTGCTGCCAGTTGGCAAAGGCGGCCGTTTGCGCCTGCCCGGTTTGCTCAGCCAATTGCTGACAAAACCGTTCTCCTTGCCCCACCGTATTACTGCTTAGCAGCTCTTCTGCTTGCTCTCGTACCGCTTCACGCTCCACCAAGCGGCGCATCGCCCGCCACTCTTTGCCTAGCATTACCAGTCCGATTGTGGCTACCGCAACCAACAGGCCTTGCCAACCCAGGCTCAACCAATCTCGCGCCAGCCAACTTTGATAGGCGCTGTCCGCTGATTGCCACACCGCGAGTAATACGGTCACTAATAGCAAAAACGACCATACGCGGCGACGTTGTCGTGGTGTTGGCGTTAGGGTCGCTTCAAGTTCCGCATCCCACTCTTCACTCGGTGCAGGGGTAAAATCGGTTTCCGATTGGAACTGTATGCCTTGTTGGATTCGACTTTCCGTGTCGTGTTCTACATCCACATCCTGTGCAAAAGTTTGCTTTGGCTTGTATTGCGTCATCGCGCTCTCACTTATCGAAATTTATCGCCCAGCAAGTAATCCAATGCCTTATCCATACGAATGTGCGGTAACGGCGCATCCAGGGGGGCTTGCTGAGGGCGGAAAGAGGGAAAATCAAACCCTTGCGCTTGCCAGAATGTCTCTTCAGGTAACTGCGCTGGCACATCACCCGGGTATAAGGTGACTGGCGAATTGTCGGCAAGAAAGCCTTTTAGCGCGCGCTGGTTTTCGCCTTTTACCGAGACATAACCGGGTGTGGTGGCTTCAATTGCGGCCACACTTTGGCAACGCATATCAATGCCCTCGAACGCGGCTTGCTGCCACGCCTGATGAACGATTTGTTGTAATAAGCTCACCATATTTGGGTGTTGATCGGGGGTCACATGATCGGCTTTAGTGGCCGCAAACAAGACCTTGTCAATCCGTGGTGAAAACAGTCGTTTCATCAACCCTGATTTGCCATATTTAAAGCTTTGCATCAGCTGCTCAACGGCAAGACGCATATCATGAAACGCCGCGGGGCCGGCATTCAGGGGCTGCAAGGTATCCACCAGGATCACTTGCCGGTCTATTTTGGCAAAATGCTCGCGATAAAAATTAGCAACCACGTGCTCACAATAATAGTCGTAGCGCGCTTTTAGCACACCGTAGTTGGAGTCTTTCCCGGCTTTGGCCAACGCTTGCTCGTCCTGTTTCCCCACCCATGGGAAGAACTGCACCACAGGCGCGCCCGCTAGTTCACCTGGCAGCACAAATCGACCTGGCTGCACCCAGTGCAAGCCTCCGTGCGCTTTACACTGATGCAAAAACGCGGTGTAGTCTTCGGCAATGTCCGCCAGCATTTTTTCATCCGCCGGGGCAAATGGATCAAGCGCCGCCGCTTTGSTTGTCCAGGTATCCGCCAGCTCGCCGCGGCGACCAGTGAGTAGCCCTGCTTGTTTGGCCGACCATTGCGAGTAGCTTTGGCTTAACAAAGGCAAATCGAGCAGCCACTCCCCCGGATAATCGACAATATCCACGTATAGCGTGGCCATTTCATTGATTGCCCTCAGTGCTGCCGACTGGGGGCGATAGCGCACCGCGAGGCGTACTTCACTGACATCACGTGTCGGTGACGGCCATACCGGTGGGGTTTGATGAAGCGCCTGCATGGCACTGTCGTAATCAAACGCGGGCAGATGCATGTGCGGATGGGGCTCTCGACGTGCACCCAAGCCCCGCCCCTGTTGCACCAATGACATCAGCGGTAAGTTGGGCTCGGTGCCTAAATGCGTCAGTTGATTAATGAGAGAGGTAATAAAGGCGGTTTTACCCGCACGAGAAAGACCGGTTACCGCGAGGCGAACATGACGGTCAGCCCCACGGCTCACCCACTGCTTCACACGCCTTTTCACTGATGGCATAGGTTGATATGGCTCCTAATTGGCCAAGCTGCCCAAACAGGGCAGCGAGGTTAGAGTTGTTTGAAGGCTTGGTCGACGTTAAAGGTCGAAGAGGTCACATAGGCTTCCATGTGCGTCACCTTATCTTCCATTTGGCTAAACTCGCGGTCGAGATCGGCAATCAATTGGCTCGCCGATTTTCCTGACTGCCAAGGTTTTTGCTTCACTTGATGCTCTTGTTGCGCGGCACTCGGCTCTTGCCTGACCTCTGGCGGCTTTTTATCCAGGATCAGTACCGCCGCGATATAAGCGACCACCACAAAGAACCCAAAACCGAGTAAAAACGCCGAGACAGTGAGGATGCGCACTAACCAAGTTTCCATGCCAAAGTGATTGGCAAGCCCGGCGCACACCCCAGCGATGCGGCCATTTTCTGGATCTCTATACAAGGTACTATTCATGCGCGTTGCCTCCAGTGGGGGGCTTCTGCATCCAATAAACGTTCTAGGTTATCAACCCGCGCCTGCAGCTTTTCGGCACGTTGCGCCAGTTGTTGCAGTGTCTCGTAATCTTGCCCACTCAGGCCTTGCGCCACTTGACGCTTACTGCGGTAATGCAGAAATAACCACAGCGGGGCGACAAACAGCAGAAAAATCGCCAGTGGGAAACCGAGAAATAATGATGACATGTCCGCTCCTTGTGGCCTTGGTTACGATTGGTTGTCTTTCATTTTGGCTTTTAAAGACGCCAGCTCTTTTTCAATCTCATCTTGCGCTTGTAAGTCAGCGAACTCGTCTTCTAGGCCTTTGCCCTTGCCGACTTGATAACTGTCCGCTTCTGCTTCTAGTTCGTCAATACGGCGCTCATATTGTTCAAATTTCGCCATCGCTTCATCGGCGCGGCCACTGCCAAGGTGACGACGCACATCGCGACGATTACCCGCGGTTTCACGACGAATAGTCAGTGATTGCTGGCGTGCGCGTGTCTCGCTTAACTTGGTTTCTAATGCCGCAATTTCGCCAGCAAGCTTCTCTACGCTTTCGTTGATCAGCGTCAGCTCTTCATCCAACGCAACTTTAACATCATGTGCTTTTTGCTTCTCAATCAATGCCGCACGAGCCAGGTCTTCACGATCCTTTTGCAAGGCGAGTGAGGCTTTATCCTGCCACTCTTGGATCTGACGCTCGATATTTTCAATTTTACGCGCGACCTCTTTTTTATCGGCTAGCGCTTTTGCCGACGAGGTACGCACCTCAACGAGGGTGTCCTCCATTTCTTGAATGATCAAACGGATCATTTTTTGTGGATCTTCTGCCTTATCCAACAAAGCATTGACGTTGGCATTCACAATATCAGCAAAACGCGAAAAAATTCCCATCATAAACTCCTTAATACACTTCCTCATTGATGAGCCCTAGGGTTAAAGCCAATGGCGCGTTAACCCGTGGTACTCGGCTCTGACACACCCAACTGTAATCAAATCCCATGCCAACTTTTAAGGCGTTTATTTTCAATAAGTTAAAAAGGATTGCGTTACTCTGCTAAAAAGACCATGATGAAGAAAACCACTATTTGGTAAAAATCGCCATGCGTGAGCAAGACAATTTATTGGGTGAATCGGACCGTTTTCTCGCCGTGTTGGATCATGTCAGCCAACTGGCACCGCTTAACCGTCCAGTGCTGATTATGGGTGAGCGCGGAACCGGGAAAGAGTTGATTGCACAGCGCCTGCATTATCTCTCCGCCCGTTGGTCGCAACCGTTGGTGAGTTTAAATTGCGCCGCACTCAGCGAAGGATTGATCGACTCAGAGTTGTTCGGCCACGAAGCCGGCGCCTTTACCAACGCCAAAGGCCGACATGCGGGACGCTTTGAGCGGGCGGAAGGCGGCACCTTGTTTTTGGACGAGATCGCCACCGCACCATTGGGCGTGCAGGAAAAGCTGCTGCGGGTGATTGAATATGGCGAATACGAGCGTGTTGGCGGCACGTCTCCTCTGCGTGCCGATGTGCGCCTTATCTGTGCCACTAATGAAGACTTACCTGGATTGGCACATGAGAACCGCTTTCGACCCGACTTGCTTGATCGGCTGGCGTTTGATGTCATTCACCTCCCGCCACTTCGCGAGCGTCAGCAAGATATTTTGTTATTGGCTGAGCACTTTGCGATGAAAATGGCCGTGGAGCTTGGCTACGCGTTATTTGCWGGCTTTTCCGAGCACGCTAAGTCTCAATTGTTAACGCATACGTGGCCAGGCAATGTGCGTGAATTAAAAAATGCCGTCGAGCGTGCCCTCTCCCGTCACAATGATCCCAACACGCCCATCGACACGATTTGTTTAGACCCTTTTTCACCGCCTTGGCAGCGGGCTCATTCTGCGGTCACTGCGGCCACTTCCACCACCAAAGCCGACTCACTGCCCCCTCTGCCACTCGACCTCCGACAATGGCAAACCACGCAAGAACGCGATTTGGTCACAGCGGCGCTGTCGCAAGCCAACTATYATCAGAGAAAGGCCGCGCAGTTACTTGGCCTAAGCTACCATCAATTTAGGGGGCTGCTGCGAAAACATAACGTGGGGCAACACGACGCGCATGACCCGATGCGCTGAGTGTACGGACACAGATACACCCCCAATGCAAAGAAACACCAGATAGCCCCTACTTTGCTTGGTGGTAAAGCCGTTTCGGTGGTAGATTACGGGGTTTACTTTGATAGCTGATTTCACTTGGTTTATGCGCGTTTTTTTCCAGTTTTTGATCCTGGGGGTGAGTGGGCTGCTCCTTGCAGGTTGTGACGCTGCCAGCGATCAACGTGCGGCCGACAATCGTGGCTTTGTGTTTTGTGGCCCTGGCCAGCCGAACACCTTTAACCCTCAGTTGACCGATGGCGGCCTCACGGCTGATACCTTGTCGAGTCAGCTTTATGACCGTCTGCTGCGACTCAATCCCGAGACGTATCAACCCGAGGCGATGCTAGCAAAAAGCTGGCAGGTGAGTGATGATGGTAAAACCTACACCTTTTCTCTGCGTCGTGGCGTCGCGTTTCATCGCAGTGTTCAGTTTACCCCTTCGCGGTACCTCAACGCCGACGATGTGGTGTTTTCCTTTCGTCGCCTTATTAACCCACGCCATCCTTTTCATCACATTTCCGGTGGTCAGTATCCGTGGTTTGATAGCATGAACTTTGCCGGCTTGGTGACCAGCGTTAAAGCGCTCGACACCTACCGCGTGCAATTTACCCTCTCTCGGCCCGATGTCTCTTTTCTCTCCACCTTGGCTACCAACTTTTCAGTGATCCTTTCAAAAGAGTATGCCAACCAATTGCTGGAGGCGGGCACACCAGAGAAGCTCGATACCTATCCGGTTGGTACCGGCCCTTTCGCGCTGGCGGAGTACCAGCCGCGCGAGCTTATTCGACTGCGCCGCCATTGGCAGTACTGGCAAGGCCCTGCGCCGATGGAACAGGTGGTGTTTGATGTTTCCACGCGCGGCACAGGGACGCTTGCAAAAATGCTGACGGGCGAGTGTGATGTGCTCGCCTCGCCCGTTGCGAGCCAGCTTCCCGTGGTCGTCGGTGATGAGCGCTTCAGTTTATCGTCGCAAACAGGGATGAATGTGGCCTTTATTGCGCTCAATACCCGCCACCCTGCGTTATCGGAAGTGGCAGTACGTCAAGCGATTAACCTAGCGATTGACCGAGGGGCGCTGCTCAGTTCGGTCTATTATGGCACTGGCGCGCCGGCCACCAGCTTACTGCCACCCATGTCATGGGCCTATGATCCTAATCGAAAAACCCAGTATGATCCCAAGCTGGCCGCGGCATTACTTGCCAAAGCGGGCTATCGTCATGGTTTCAGTGTCGATTTAACCGTGCCGCTTAAACCCACGGCGTTTAACCCCAGCCCACGTAAAACCGCGGAATTAATCCAAGCGGACTTGGGAGAAATTGGTATCGACGTCGATATTATCCCGGAGAAAACCGTCAATCGCACGTCAATTCGCCAAGGTGATGACAGCCACGATATGGTATTAACGGGATGGGTCGCCGATAATGGCGATCCTGATACGTTTTTACGTCCTTTGCTCACCTGCAACGCGAAGTTTACGGGCTGGAACATCTCTAACTGGTGTAACCGCTTTTTTGACCAAACGCTAAATCAGGCGATTGCCACGGACAAGATAGCCAAGCGCAAGGCGTTATATCAGGAAGCTCAAACTATCCTTGACCGTCGCATGCCCGTCATTCCCCTGGCCCACGGCATTCAGCATCAAGTGCGTGACGCCAGCCTAACCGGACTGACAATGACGCCCTTTGGGGCCGACAGTTTCGCCGATGTGTCGCGGGAGCGCTAACCGATGTTGATTTATACGTTACGACGCCTCAACTTATTTTTAATCACCCTAGTGATCCTGACCTTGGTCGCCTATAACATTATGTTGCTGGCACCCCATTCAAATTGGCACCAATTTGATTACTGGATAGGCTGGATCTACTACATTCGCCAACTGCTTGATGGCGACCTCGGCTTAGCCGCCAATGGCTCACCGGTTGTCGAGACACTGGCGCACGTCGCACCCGCGACCTTAGAGCTATGCTTTGCCGCGCTCTTTATTAGCTTGATTGTGGGCGTGCCATTGGGCACGCTGGCTGGCATTCGTAGCCAAGGGCCTGCAGATAAAGTGATTTCTTCGTTTGCCCTGGTGGTGTTCTCCATCCCTACATTCTGGTTGGCTATCCTCTTTATCATGGTTTTCTCGCTCGACTTACAGTGGTTTCCGGTGTCTGGGCGCTATAACCTTTTGTATGAAATCCCGCATATTTCCGGCTTCGCGCTGGTGGATTTGTGGCTGTCAGACTTACCGCTACAAGGCAAGGCCGCAACAGATATTGTCCGCCACCTGGTGTTACCGACCCTAACGCTTGCCGTGGTCCCGACCACCGAGATCATTAAAATGGTACGCGACTCTATGGCCTATGTGATGCGACAGAATTACATCAAAGCCGCCGCGACCAAGGGGCTATCAAAAACGGAAATCGTGCTTCGTCACGGGATGAAAAACGCCATTCCACCGATCATCCCTAATTTTGGTTTACTGGTTTCCACTATGGTGACCTTTGTGATCATCGTCGAGTCAGTCTTTAACTGGCCTGGGATTGGGCGCTGGCTACTCGATACGCTCATCGCTAAAGATTATGTGTCAGTACAAGGCGGCGTCTTGGTCATTGGTGGGTTTGTATTACTGATTAATATCATCTCGGATGTATTGGGGGCCTTTATGAACCCGCTGGTAAGGAAAAAATGGTATGCCCTCAAATAGTGTGTACGTTGAACAGCATATCCCGACCCAATTCGAGCGCACCTGGAATGCGTTTCGTCGCAACAAGCTTGCGGTGATTGGCTTTTGGTGCCTGGTTGGGCTCATCCTTGTTACCTTATTTGCCCCCCTTCTCGCCCCGTGGAGCCCGCAGCATCAAACAGGTCACTTACTGATGGCGCCCTCTTGGGTGCAATCAGGGCAAATTGAGTACTTTTTAGGGACCGATGATCTGAGCCGCGATATGCTCTCACGCCTGATTGCGGGCTCTCGACTCACCTTTGGCTATGCGCTGATCACCGCATTGGCCGCGTCGCTGGTCGGTGTGGCGATTGGCGTACTGGCTGGGATGACCAAGGGACTCAAGTCGAGTGTATTAAACCATATCCTAGATAGTATCCTTTCTATTCCATCATTATTGTTGGCCATTATCGTGGTGGCGTTTTTAGGTGTGGGAGAAACCCAAGTATTACTCGCTATTTGGCTATCACTGATCCCACGTATCATTCGCGCCGTGTATACCGCGGTGCATGATGAAATAGGGAAAGACTATATCATTGCCGCGCGCTTAGATGGAGCCAATGATTTTTATCTGCTCTATCACTCGATTTTGCCCAATATCGTCACTGTGCTGAGTACCGAAATTACCCGCGCGATTTCTGTCGCCATTCTTGATGTGGCGGCACTCGGCTTTTTAGGTCTTGGGGCACAGCCGCCCGCGCCTGAATGGGGCGCCATGTTAGGGGATTCTGTCGAGCTGATTTTCACTGCGCCTTGGACGGTCACTTTGCCTGGAATGGCGATTGCGTTCAGTGTGTTGGTTGTTAACCTAGTGGGTGAGGGGATCAGCCAAGCCATCAACGCAGGAACTGAATAATGCCGTTACTTGATATTCGACACCTGACCATAGAAATAGAAACCCCACAAGGCATGGTGAAAGCCGTCGATCGTATGAGTTTAACCATCAATGATGGTGAAATTCGTGGCTTGGTGGGTGAATCCGGATCGGGCAAAAGCTTAGTGGCTAAAGCCATTTGCGGCGTCACTAAGGATCAATGGCATGTGACCGCCGACCGATTACGCTTGGGTAATATCGACCTATTAGAACTACCCGCGCGCGAGCGCCGCCATGTGGTCGGCAAAGACATTGCGATGATTTTCCAAGAGCCTTCCACCTGTCTTGACCCTTCCGAAGTGGTGGGACATCAGCTTGAAGAGGCGATTCCGCCCGCTTCATTCTCAGGCAGTTGGTGGCAGCGTTTGAATTGGCGCAAACAACATTCGATTGCCTTGCTGCATAAAGTGGGCATCAAGGATCACAAGCGAGTCATGGAAAGCTACCCGTACGAGCTGACCGATGGCGAGTRTCAAAAGGTGATGATTGCGATGGCGATTGCCAACCGCCCTCGCCTATTGATTGCCGATGAACCGACCAACGAGTTAGATCCCATTACTCAGGCGCAGATATTTCGTTTACTGAGTCGCACCAATCAGCTCTCCAACACCACCATTTTGCTGATTAGTCATGACCTGACCTTGGTGACGCGTTGGGCTGATAGGATCACCGTGATGTATTGTGGCCAGTCAGTGGAATCGGGTAACCGCGAGCAAATTTTGACGACGCCGCATCACCCCTATACCGA
>NZ_MUET01000048.1:0-22863 GCF_001995685.1 Salinivibrio sp. IB282
AGTAATACCAACATGTTAACAAGTATAAGACMCGGCTATGATCATGCTCCTTTAAAAGTTTGATAGATTTTCGGCATCGTGAGATTAGCCCCTAAATAGAGGCGATTATGCTATTCCTGAGAAAGCAGATTTTCGATACCTAAAGCAGTCCATCATCTACTAAATTAGTAAGCTTGCAACTCGGGATTGTCCAAAATAATTTATATATTTATTACTATAGCTGGCTTACTATAGCCTCCGCATTCGCCATTAAAGAAGTCTACTCATTTCTGGCACGCTGTTGGCTTGCTCTAGCAAGTATTCACTCTCTGTTTGGATGAGTGACACACACAGCTTTATGTGTTCACGTTCCCCATCGTCGATTCCTTGAGCTTCGGTAAGGTCAATCGCTTCCTTCAGCGCATTTTTTATAGCACCAACGGTTTCTACCATTATGGCCGCCATTTTGGTGCCTGAATAACCCAGCAGAGCGCCGAATTCAGCTAAATCATAGCTGGTGATAGGACGTTGGAAGTTGCCTTTCGGCGGATTTTGAAAGTCTTCACTTTCCCAATCGCCAATCGACATTGCAAAATATTGAGGGATACTGGCGGCCCGCCCCTCATCAGCAGACAATTTACCGCTTCGCGAATTGCGCTTTGCTCCCTCTTGAGCAATGGCTTCTATGTTCACTAAATCATAAAAAGGAGTCAGCTCTAGGCCTTTAGGGGTGACGAAGAAGCTAATATTTTTACCATGAGCATCATAGTTTAGCGTGGCGAGATTAAAGAGCATCCATTGGGTAAGTTTTAGATTGGTGGTTACCGTGTCTATGGTTTTGACGCTCAGTAGACGCGGGAAAGAAACGCCATCACGCATATACACGCCATCGCCTTCATCCCCATTCTGACGCTCGTATTTGTAGCCTGGAGGTAAGTCAGTTGCCTGACAACCATCAATCACATGCTTTCGTTGAACGACATCACGAGTCGCGATATAGGCTCGATCGAACCGCTCTATGCTCAGTGTCCTCGTCTTCCCAATGCGAGTTAACTCAACATTAGCGACGTCCAAACCAGCTAGCTTGGCTAATGTCATGCAGAAGAACTYATTAACAGCAATACACGGTGCTTTACCGCTTTCAAACTTCAGAATGTAGTTTGAACTTAATTTGCCTTCCCCAAACCCCCATTCATCGCCGCGCTTAAGTACGTTTAACTTATTTTGCACACCTGCAACCGAAAGGCGAACCTTGCCATCCCAATAAACCAATGGCGCTAAGTTACGCTCTAATCGGTCTACCAACTCCTCATTAGGTACAGGTCTAAAGCTGGTTTCTTGAGGCTCCGAACCTGGCACTCGAAAAGATAATGCACCAGATGTTTCCGCACCAAGCTTACGAATTAGTCCGAACGTGTTGCTTTTGGAGATGGTGGTGTTTTGTATCATTTCCTCAAAGGCTTCTCCTTCAGGAAGGAGGTTTCTGAGATAGTTCTCGATACTGCGTGGCGAAGCCTGATCAACGAAAGGGATGTGTGGTGAAATCGGGAACCCCGTGTGTTTCCATTCATCTTCATAGATGAATGAGAACTCTGTTTCTGTTCCGACGGGGAGAATCAAACGACCAATTTTGGTATTCGTACCGATAAATACATCTAACTGTTGTAACTTACTCATACCAACCGTCCTCACTGCTTATCACGCTGTTTTCAGATTGGAAGTTTATTTGGCTATGTGGACGAGCAAATAGGTTTAAGTCTATAAGGCGTAACGACAGCCCTAAGATGTCCATGAGGACAAGTACATTGGCAAAGGTGACACTGGTATCGCCTTTTTCTATCTTCATGACTGTTCTGCGAGATAAATTGGCTTTTGAAGCGAGATCATCAATACGCCAGCCTCTATCGGTGCGCTTTGAGCGAATAGCGCTCCCCAGCGTTTCCATACTGAACTCGGTATTCAAATCAGGCATAGGTTGTGCCTTTACACTCTTACCTTTTTTCATAAGTGCCTTTAAATGTACTTTTGTTACTTTTAAGTTCGCCTCACCACATAAGTTCACTATAACTCACTTTTGCGATAAATGTATACGAAATCACCTATAAGTGCAATTTAAGTTACTTATGATTGGTTTGCGAGTTCAATCTATCTTTGTGCGCTATGGGAGAGATTTATTCGCCAAAAGGACACATTTGGCAACAGCGTAATATTCGGATTAGTATTGGGAACAGACAGAGAAGAGTGCGTGATCGGGGCTTACCTGACCCATTACCTGACCCAAAATCGTCAGGTATAAAAAAAGGTTAGTAAACACTACGCTTACTAACCTTCTAGAGTCTGGTGGCCCCTCCCAGACTTGAACTGGGGACCAATCGATTATGAGTCGACTGCTCTAACCACTGAGCTAAGGGGCCGAATGGAATGGGATTATAGGGGAAGGCTCACAGGGTGTCTAGCTGTAAGGGGGGCGAATTCAGTATGCTTTTTGAGCACTTAGCGTGTGGTGGGATAAACAAGCGCCGCCAATGTGGCGGCACTCACGCTTTGCTTGCTTAGGAGGTTACCGCCTTATTGCATGGCGGGGTCTTGGCTTTCTTCCGCCGGCCAGGTGCTGTTGTCGTCTTCTGGCATTGGCTGCGTGTCACAATCCGTGCCGCCGTCTGGACAAGTTACCACGGGCTGGTCGCCTTGTGGTTGGCTGGCTTCGTTGGCCATCGCGGGGCCGGCGAGGCCAACCATCATCATGAGTGCGCTAAGAGTCAGTGCTTTGTTTTGTGTTTTCATCATGTTCTCCTTCCTAGTATTGTCGTTTGCCCTTGAGGACATGAACACTATCTCGCACTCATCGCGCGGCCCTGTCATTCTCTCGCTATAAGGCGGTAAAAGGATTGTCTAGTTTGTCGCCAATTTATCAGCATTGTCAGTGCTTGATTAAATCCCTCCTTAGCGGTCAGAAAATCATCAAAAAGGTGTGTTATTGGTCAGCTTATGGCCTTTACGCTCGGTTTTGTTGCTTGCATCTTGCTGGCACGGGCTTTACCATCAAAGAATAATTAAACATAAATATCGATTTAATATTCAATTTTTCGCGTTATTTAGGGATAGATATGAAAAGCGACCTCTACCAGCAATCACTGCTCACCTTACTCGACTTATCACCTCAGCAAATCCACGATCTGATTGATGATGCCGCCGCACTAAAAGCGGCAAAAGCTCGCGGTGAGGAAGCCCCGCAGCTAACAGGCAAAAACATTGCGCTGATTTTTGAGAAAACCTCGACCCGTACCCGCTGTGCCTTTGAGGTGGCGGCGTTTGATCAAGGTGCGCAGGTCAGTTACCTCGGCCCTAGCGGCACCCAGATTGGCCATAAAGAAACCATGAAGGACACCGCGCGTGTGTTAGGGAGAATGTATGATGGCATTCAATACCGTGGCTTTGGCCAAGAGGTGGTCGAGACGCTCGCCGCGAATGCCGGGGTGCCGGTGTGGAATGGCTTAACCGATGATTTTCACCCCACCCAAGTGTTGGCCGATCTGCTCACCATGCAAGCGCACAGTGACAAGCCGCTAAATCAAATCGCGTTTGCGTATGTGGGGGATGCGCGCAACAACATGGGTAATTCGCTATTGATCGGCGCCGCGAAAATGGGGATGGATCTGCGCCTAATTGGCCCTAAAGCCTATTGGCCTGAGGCCGATTTGATCGCGACCTGCCAAGATATCGCCGTCAATACTGGCGCAACGCTCACCTTAACCGAAGACACCGCAGCGGTGAACGGTTGTGACTTTGTGTATACCGATATCTGGGTGTCGATGGGTGAACCCGAATCGGCCTGGGCGCAGCGCGTGGCTGATCTCATCCCTTATCAGGTGAATCCAAGCTTAATGGCCGCCACCGCAAACCCACACGCTAAGTTTATGCACTGTTTGCCTGCCTTTCATAACGATGAGACTGGCGTAGGAAAACAAATTGCCGATCAATACGGGCTCAATGGGCTGGAGGTCACCGATGCGGTGTTTGAATCGGCGCAGTCGATCGTCTTTGATCAGGCAGAGAACCGACTGCATACCATCAAGGCTGTGATGGTTGCCACACTCGTCAACGCAAGCACGTAAACGATTGCACTTTTGCTTGCACGACATAAATAGGGGCGTATAATTCGGCCAGATTTCATTACACGGCCAGACGTTATGTTGGTTATTCCACCTACAAACAGCGATTTATCCGCCCCATTGCGGGACGGTATCCGCATTGGTCGTGATCGTAAAAACCTCCGTTTCGGAGGTTTTTTTTTGCCTGTAGCACACTGCAAAGAAAGGGACTCGCGTTATGGCCAATACGCTTTATAACAAACATATTATTTCCATTCCCGAGCTCAGCCGCGACGAGCTGGCGTTAATCGTCGCCACGGCGGGCGAGCTAAAAGCGCGCCCTAACCCGACGCTATTAAAAAATAAAGTGATTGCCAGCTGCTTTTTTGAGGCTTCGACGCGTACACGCTTGTCGTTTGAAACCGCGATCCAGCGCCTGGGCGGCTCGGTGATCGGCTTCCCCGACGGTGGCAATACCTCGTCAGGCAAAAAAGGCGAAACCTTGGCCGACTCAGTCCGGGTGATTTCCTCGTATGTCGATGGCTTTGTAATGCGCCATCCAAAAGAAGGTGCCGCGCGGTTGGCCTCGGAGTTCTCTGAAGGTGTGCCGGTAGTCAACGGCGGTGATGGTGCTAACCAGCATCCAACCCAAACCCTACTCGATCTGTTCTCGATTTACGAAACCCAAGGCCGGCTCGATAACCTCAATATTGCCATGGTGGGCGATCTAAAATATGGCCGTACCGTGCATTCGCTGACGCAAGCCTTGTCAAAGTTCGAGGGGAATCGCTTTTTYTATATCGCCCCAGATGCGCTAGCGATGCCTGAGTATTTGTTAGATGAGCTGACTGCCGCGGGCCACCCGTATAGCCTGCACAGTAGCATCACCGATGTGGTGCCTGAGCTGGATGTGTTGTATATGACACGAGTGCAAAAAGAGCGATTTGATGAATCAGAATACGCGCACATTAAAGCGGCGTTCATTTTAAATGCGGCCATGTTGCGTGATSCCAAACCCAACATGAAGGTGATGCATCCCCTGCCCCGTGTGGATGAGATTACTGTGGATGTCGATAAAACCCCGCACGCCTATTACTTTGAGCAAGCTGAGAACGGTGTCTATGCGCGAGAAGCCCTGCTGGCACTGGTATTAAACGAACAGGTTGAAGGAGTTGCACAATGAGCACGGATAACAAACTACAAGTTGAAGCCATCTGTCACGGCACGGTGATCGATCATATTCCCGCGCACATTGGCTTTAAGATCTTAAACCTGTTTCAAATGCACGGCAGCGATCAGCGGATCACCATTGGTCTGAATCTGCCCTCGTCAGCGTTGGGCAGCAAAGATCTGATCAAAATTGAGAACGTGGTGATCAGCGAAGATCAGGCCAGTCAACTCGCACTGTATGCACCACAGGCGACCGYGAATCAAATCGAAGACTATCAAGTAGTGGCCAAGCTGCCACTGACCTTGCCTGAGGTGATTCAAGGCGTATTCCGCTGCCCAAACTCTAACTGTATTACCCACGGTGAGCCGGCGGTCGATAGCTCATTCCGCGTGCTGAGTGAAGCAGACGATGTGAAGTTGCGCTGCAAATACTGTGAGAAGGTATTCTCGCGTGAGATCATGACCGAGCGTCATTGATTCAGACGCCGTACATTAAGGGCGTCGAGTCGGGCGCCTTTTCTGTGCGGCAGGCTCCCTGCGCATAAAAAAACCAGCACTTGGGTGCTGGTTTTTTGTGTCTTACCTTCAGGTAGAACTTGCGACGCGGTTATTTCACCACGGTCAGCGTCGGCTTGCCTTTTTTGCTTGGCGTGGCCGGCGTGTCGTCTTCGTCATCGGCTTGCGGCAACGCGTCTGGATCATCAACGCTGTCGACTGATACTAAAGACGGCTCTTCTTCGTCTTCTCCCTCGCTGGATGGGGCGGTTTGTTCAAACATCTCCTCATCATCAGCGTGGGCGTAAGCTGGCTCCATATCAAACATGGTGCCCGCGCCATTTTCACGTGCGTAGATGGCGAGCACCGCCGCCATAGGCACCAGCACTTGCTGGGGCTTGCCGCCAAAGCGCGCGTTAAAACACACGTGCTCGTTGCTCAGTTCCAAGTTACCGACCGCGCGCGGGGCGATATTGAGGACAATTTGCCCGTCTTTAACGTAGTCAAACGGCACTTGTACGCCCGGCAAAGTCGCGTCCACCACCATGTGGGGGGTGAGATCGTTATCCAGTAACCAATCATAGAACGCGCGAACCAAATAGGGGCGGCGTGGTGTCATCGCAAATTCTGATGTAGACATTATTGACCTGTTAGTCGCATTTCACGTTCAGCTTCTGTCAGTGAGGCGAGAAACGAATCACGCTCAAACAGACGCGTCATGTAATCTTTTACTTGCTTCGCACCTGGGCCAGTTAGCTCAATGCCTAGTGCAGGCAAACGCCACAGCAGCGGCGCTAAGTAGCAATCTACCAGACTAAACTCTTCGCTTAGAAAGTAGGGATCTTCGGCGAATACTGGTGCCAGCGCCAGAAGCTCTTCACGCAGCTGCTTACGCGCTTTATCAGCGTCGTCAGCACTACCTTCCATAATTTGGTCAACCAAGGTATACCAGTTGCGCTTGATGCGATACATCATCAAACGGCTTTGTGCACGAGCAACAGGGTATACCGGCATCAATGGCGGGTGAGGGAAACGCTCATCCAAGTATTCCATGATGATATCCGCGTTATATAACGCTAACTCACGGTCTACCAAGGTTGGAACAGAGTTATAAGGATTTAAGTCAACCAGGTCTTCTGGCAGATTATTMGGATCCACCAGCTCGATTTCTACACTGACACCTTTCTCTGCGAGGACGATGCGTACCTGATGACTATAGAGATCAGATGCGTCAGAGAATAACGTCATCACCGAGCGTTTATTGGCAGCAACAGCCATCAACCCCTCCAGGATGTTCAATATCAATAGAAAGCAATGGGGACCTAAAGTCCCCATTGCGGATTAGCAACACACTAGATTAACCGATCAGTGTACATCGCGCCAATATTCTTTCTTGAGGAAGTACGCCAAAATCAAGAATACCACGAAGAAACCAATCACCCACCAGCCTAACTGCTGGCGCTCTAGCTTCACCGGTTCCCCTGAATATTCAAGGAAGTTAACCAGATCGCGCACCGCATTATCGTACTCGCTGGCACTGAGTTCGCCATTGCCGTCAGATTTAAGGCCAACAAACTCTTCCACCGGCTCACCGTCCACCATACGTGTTTCGTACACTTTACGGGGTGTGCCTTGAAGCTCTTCAAGCACGTGTGGCATACCCACGTTCGGGAACACGGTGTTGTTCACGCCAAATGGGCGAGATGGGTCGACGTAGAACGAACGTAAATAGGTATATAGCCAATCCACGCCACGCACACGTGCCACCAAGGTCAGATCAGGTGCCGGTGCACCAAAGTACTGCGCGCCCGCCTCTTGCGTCATGGCATTTTTCATCAAGTCGCCGTAATCGGCATTCTTATCGACAATCAGGTTGTCTTCCATCAAGTCTTTAGGAATATTGAGATCTTCGGCCACACGCTGATAACGCTGATACTGCGTAGCATGGCAACCAAAACAGTAGTTCATGAACAGTTTGGCGCCACGTTGCAATGAGGCTTTGTCCGTCAAATCATTGTTGGCTTCGTCCAAGTGGACATTACCACCGGCGGCCATCGCCAAAGAGGGCAACAGCGCGCACAAGATTACAATCCATTTTCTCATTTGAATGTCACCCTCTCTGGTAGCGGTTTCGTTGCCTCATTTTTGCTGTAGAAGAACAACAGCACGAAGAACATGAAGTAACAGAAGCTGAAGATCTGCGCCAGCAAGGTGTAGGTTGGGGTTGCTGGCAACGCACCCAGAATACCCAGAGCAATAAAGGCAATCACAAATTGGACGATGTTCGCCAAGTGCAGCTTGCTGCGGTAGCGGTATGAGCGCACACGGCAGCGGTCAAGCCACGGCAGGATGAACAGCATCACAATCGACGCGCCCATGGCAATCACACCAATTAGCTTGTCTGGGATCGCACGCAAAATTGCATAGAACGGCGTGAAGTACCAAACAGGGGCAATGTGCTCAGGGGTCTTCAGCGGGTTAGCCGCTTCAAAGTTGGGTGGCTCAAGGAAATAGCCGCCCATTTCGGGATTAAAGAAAATCACGTAGGCAAACAAGATGCCGAACACACCCACACCAATCAAATCTTTCACTGTCCCGTAAGGGTGGAAAGGAATCGAGTCAATGATCTTATATTTCTTGGTGTAGTCAGGGTGGAACTTGAACTGTGACTGCTGGCCATCGTCGTCTGCCTCACCTTTCGGCAGTTTAGTGTCGATACCATCCGGGTTATTGGAGCCCACTTCGTGCAGTGCAAGTACGTGCAACGCCACGAGCAGCAAGAGCACAATCGGTAGTGCAACCACGTGAAGCGCAAAGAAGCGGTTCAAGGTCGCGCCAGAGACGACGTAGTCGCCACGGATCCATAGCGTCAAATCATCACCAATAACTGGGATAGCCCCGAACAAGGAGATGATAACCTGTGCCCCCCAGTACGACATTTGCCCCCATGGCAGCAGATAGCCCATAAAGGCTTCAGCCATCAGCACCAGGAAGATCAGCATACCAAATAGCCATAACAGCTCACGTGGCTTTTGGTAGGAGCCGTAAATGAGGCCGCGGAACATATGCAGGTAGACCACCACAAAGAAGGCCGAGGCCCCAGTGGAGTGCATATATCGGAGGAGCCAACCGTACTCCACATCACGCATGATGTATTCAACAGACGCAAACGCGCCTTCCGCTGAAGGTACGTAGTTCATCGTTAGCCAAATCCCAGTCAGAATTTGGTTAACCAGAACCAGCATTGCGAGCACACCAAACATATACCAGAAGTTGAAGTTCTTCGGCATGGGGTACTCAGTCATGTGTTTGCGATACGCATTCATCGCTGGAATGCGTTTCYCAACCCAGTTCAGCAAGTTTTCCATTACGCAGTCCCCTCATCTTGTCCCACGAGTACCCGTTTGTCGTCCAAGTACATGTAAGGTGGAACGACCAGGTTCAGTGGTGCAGGTACGCCTTGGAATACGCGTCCTGCCATGTCAAATTTAGAACCATGACACGGGCAGAAGAACCCGGCTTTCACCCCACTCACTTGCTCACTGAAGCTGTCAGGCAGATAGGTTGGCGAGCAACCTAGGTGGGTACAGATACCAACCGCGACAAAAATTTCAGGTTTAATAGAGCGGGTCTGGTTGGCTGCGTATTCTGGCTGTTGCGGCTGTGCCGAACCGGGATCACGAAGCTGGTCCTCGAAGCTAGACAGCTGTTCGACGACCGCATCACTGCGACGCACGATCCATACAGGTTTTCCTCGCCACTCAACACGGATCATTTGTCCGTCTTGTAGCTTGCTGATATCGACTTCGACAGGCGCGCCCGCCGCTTTGGCTTTCGCGCTTGGGTTCCAAGACTTAATAAAAGGTACGGCAACTGCTACGGCCCCTAAACCGCCAACAACTGACGTCGTCGCAGTCAGGAAACGGCGTCGGCCGGTATTCACTGGCGCATTGCTCATCCAACATTCTCCCATGTGCTCCCGCTTGGATTTTTATTGTGTCCTTTGCGTCCATGGAGCGTACGGCTTACTTAAAAACGAATATGTAATAACGGCTGACTGGGATCAGTTCGATTAAATCTTAGCTGCTATTACGTCGGCTAGATGATAGAGAAAACCCTACTTTTTGACAAGATAAAGCTACCTTTTTGTAACAAATGTGAGCGGTGTGCACAGAATTGAGGAAAGGGTAATAAAAATGTTGGAAAGTGAGTGCTTATACACTGTTTTGAAAGGAAATAAATGAGTATTACACGCGAGAATGCTGGTTAAATTGATGAATAAAAAAAGCCTGGCGTTGCCACCAGGCTTTTTGCAGCAAATCTGACTGAAACGTCGATTAACGCTTCGAGAACTGCGGGCTGCGACGTGCTTTGCGTAGGCCAATTTTTTTACGCTCAACGCGACGAGCGTCACGCGTAACAAAGCCAGCTGCACGTAGCGCAGGACGTAGTGACTCGTCATACTCCATCAGGGCACGAGTAATGCCGTGACGGATTGCGCCAGCTTGACCAGAGATACCACCACCAGAAACGGTGATGTACAGGTCTAGCTTCTCGGTCATTTCTACCAGCTCAAGCGGCTGACGAACGACCATGCGAGCGGTTTCGCGACCGAAGTAAGTGTCGAGAGAACGCTTGTTGATCTCGATGTTACCGCTGCCTGGCTTGATAAAGACACGCGCTGCGGAGCTTTTGCGACGGCCGGTGCCGTAGTATTGTTCTGCCATTGCTTTATTCCTCTTAGATGTCTAGTACTTGCGGTTGTTGTGCCGCGTGCTTGTGCTCAGAACCTGCGTAAACTTTCAGTTTACGGTACATAGCACGACCTAGAGGACCGCGTGGCAACATACCTTTAACGGCTTTTTCAATAACCAGTTCAGGTTTTTCCGCGATCAGTTTTTCAAAGCTGATTGACTTGATGCCACCAATGTAGCCAGTGTGGCTGTAGTACATCTTGTCAGACTTTTTGCGGCCAGTAACAGCCACTTTCTCAGCGTTGATAACAACGATGTAGTCACCGGTGTCAACGTGAGGAGTGTATTCTGGCTTGTGCTTGCCACGCAGACGCGTTGCAATTTCAGTGGCCAGACGGCCCAGCGTTTTGCCTTCAGCGTCTACAACGAACCAGTCGCGTTTTACAGTTTCTGGTTTAGCAACGAAAGTTTTCATGCTAATGATTACCCGATTAATAAGTTTCACTTCAGGAGCCTAAGCTCCCACTGTTAAGCGCCCATACATCACCCCTTCGAGTGGTGGTACACTCGGCCTAAGCCTTTCAACAGTAACGGTGGGTCGCGAGATTATAGGGAAGAGTGGAGAAAAAATCACCTCCTTTTGGCAAAAAAATTCGATGGATTTTTTCAGTTGGTGATTGTTTGGCTACTGCACGCCACTGTAGGGCGGGACACGCACCATCAGAACGCTTGCGCCCCGCTTTTTATCCTATTTAGGGCAAGTGCGGCAAGGCGAGGTAGTCATGGCTTTGCATCTCAATAAGGCGTGATTGGCAGCGCTGAAATTCAAACGCCAACCGCTCGCCTTGATAGAGGCTATCCATGGGTACCGCCGCCGAAATAATTAGCTTCACGCTGCGCTCATAAAACTCATCCACCAAGGCAATAAAGCGCCGTGCAGCGTCGTCTTGCAAGCCAGTCAGCTGAGGCATATCAGCAACCAACACGGTATGATAAAGGCGTGCCAGCTCCATATAGTCACTCTGGCTACGTGCTGATTGGCACAGCTCAGCAAAACCAAAATGCACCACCCCATCACCGTTTTCGATGGTTTGCAGCGGTCGATGGTTCACCTCGATCACATCCTGCTTCAGCCCGCCCTCGCCATTGAGCTTCTTAAAATACGCGTGCATTTGCGCGGTCGCGGCGTCACCTAAAGGATGGTGAAAGATCTCGGCTTGCTCAAGGGTGCGTAAGCGGTAATCGACGCCTGAGTCGACATTGACCACGTCACAATGCTGGTTAATCAAGGCGATCGCAGGCAAGAAACGGGCACGTTGTAGCCCATTCCAGTAAAGCTCATCCGGCACAATGTTAGAGGTGGCCACCAAGGTAATGCCGCGCGCAAACAAGGCTTCCATTAACGTCCCCAAGATCATCGCGTCGGTAATGTCAGAGACAAAAAACTCATCAAAGCACAGTACTCGGGTTTCTTGGGCGAACTTGTCGGCAATTTGTGGCAAAGGGTCAACCTCGCCATCCAAGGTTTTCAGCTCTTGGTGCACGCGATGCATAAAGCGGTGAAAGTGCATCCGCATCTTGTTTTCGAACGGCAAAGCGTGGAAAAACGTATCCATTAGGTAGGTTTTGCCGCGCCCCACCCCGCCCCAGAAATATAAGCCTTTTACAGGGGTCACAGAAGCCGGCTCGCGCTTACGCCAAGGCAGCCAGCTGCGCTTTTCCGGCGTGGCGGGAACAATGGGGTTGGCAACCAAGCGATGGTAGAGATCATCGAGTTTCTCTACTGCCATACGCTGCGCGGGGTCTTCAATAAAATCGTTATGGGTCAGATCGTTATTGTAATGCTCGAGTGGCGTCATTCCGTGAAAGCCTCATTGATTATCGCCTCGCACGCATAGTAACACGCCCGATACAAAACGTAACATATCCGCCAAACCACCGGAGAGGGCTCGCCCCAACCCACAATCCGTCCGCTGCCAGTACCGCAAGGACGCATCGACGTGTATAGTAAGCGAATCCCCCTTGCTGAGCTATTGGGGAATGTACGATATTATTAGGTAGGCAAGTGATTTTACTTGTCTTGACTGACCCGCCAGTGGTATCTGTGGACAGTCAACTTGTGACTACAAGGAGCAGTTATGGCCTGGATTAATAGCCTGATCTTTCTCGTCATCGGTATCGCGGTAGGCTTCTTCATTGCCCGCATGACGACACGCGATCTCAAACAACAAAAAAACATGAAAAGGGAGCTAGAAAAGTCACGTTACGAGCTGGAGCAATATCGCCAAGAACTGGTTGATCATTTTGCCCAAAGCGCGGAGCTGCTCGATACCCTTTCCAAAGATTACAACAAGCTCTATCAACACATGGCAAAGACCTCGACTGATTTGATGCCCAACTTGCCCGATCAGGATAATCCGTTTTCCAAGCGGCTGGGTAAAATCACTGAAGTGAAAGCCGAGACAACCAGTGAGCCGCCAAGAGACTACTCAGGCAGCGCCTCTGGACTGCTCAAAAGCGGCGAAGGGTCACGCGCGACAAGTTGATGGAGGATTGAACTTTTTCAGATAGCCCCCACTCTCACTTCATACCTCGACAATCGGAGTGTGAGTCTATGATGAAGAAGTCTTTACTAGCGATGAGTATCGCCGCGCTGACTCTTGGCGCGGCTTTTTCCCCTCTCCCGAGCCACGCAGCCTTGCCGCAAACCGTTAACGGTGAGGCGATGCCCAGCTTAGCGCCCATGCTAGAGAAGGTGTCTCCTGCGGTGGTGAGCATTGCCGTTGAAGGCAATAAAGTCGCCAAGCAGCGTATTCCAGAAGCCTTTCGTTTTTTCTTCGGCCCCAACATACCGCCAGAACAAGCCCAAGAGCGCCCATTTCGCGGACTCGGCTCAGGGGTGATTGTCGACGCGGATAAGGGCTATATTGTCACCAACCACCATGTGATTGATGATGCCGACCAAATTCGCGTGCAGCTCAAAGACGGACGCGAGTACGATGCCACCTTGATTGGCAGCGACGAAATGTCTGACATCGCCCTTCTTCAGCTCGAAGAAGAGGCCGATAACCTGACCCAAATTCCGCTCGCGAACTCAGACGAACTGCGCGTGGGCGATTTTGCCGTGGCGATTGGTAACCCGTTTGGGCTTGGGCAAACCGTTACTTCGGGGATCATCTCTGCACTAGGGCGCAGTGGTTTGAATTTGGAAAACTTTGAGAACTTTATTCAAACCGATGCGGCGATCAACAGTGGTAACTCGGGCGGTGCCCTGGTTAACCTTAATGGCGAGCTAATGGGGATCAACACCGCTATTTTAGGCCCAAATGGCGGTAACGTCGGGATTGGTTTTGCGATTCCAGTCAATATGGCGAAAAGCCTGGTCGACCAAATTATCGAATACGGCTCAGTGCGCCGCGGTATGCTGGGAGTAACCGGTCGCGAGCTAACATCGGAGCTGGCCGATGCCTTTGGCCTTGCTACAAAACACGGTGCCTTTGTCAGCCAAGTCATGCCTGAATCTGCAGCAGAAGAGGCAGGCTTGGAAGCCGGGGACATCATCGTCTCGGTTAATGGCAAGAGCATCCGCAGCTTTGGCGAGCTACGCGCTAAAATTGCCACCTTGGGCGCGGGCAAGCCAGTGACCTTGGGGGTTATCCGCGACGGTGAAAACCTAGAAATGGACACCACCCTTAAAGAGGCGAGCCAAACGCAAACCAAGGCCGACAACTTACACAAAGCCCTCACCGGTGCTGAGCTGAAAAATCACGACACCAAGCCTGCTGGGGTAGAAGTGACGGCGATTGAAGAAGGTTCACTCGCCGCGCGCTATGGGCTGCGTGAAGGGGATGTGATTGTCGGTCTTAATCGTCACAAGGTTGAGAACTTAGGCGATCTGCGCAAGCTACTTGAAGACAAACCCAGTGTGCTGGCGCTCAATATCGTCCGCGACAACAGCTCCTTGTACCTGGTGATCCGCTAGCCCGCGAACAGGCCTGGCGTTCATCGATTGATGCCTGCCTTCTCGGCAGGCATTTTTTTTGATCAGACCGCGGTGATGATTTCCCCAACCCTCGCTGACAATGCTATTCTCTAGCTCCGCGTTAAGTTGCTTGAGGATGGCATTATTTATGCTGGCGTTATTGATTCGCTCTGTGATTATTGGCTTGGTGACGGCTGCTTTATTGTTGGTAGCGGTGCCAGACTTACGCTCGGGTCTGCTATCCGGCTTTTCAATGGCAGACAGCATCGAGGACGATCCCGTGGAGCTGGTGTCGTTCAATTACGCGGTTAAGCGCGCGTCGCCGGCAGTGGTCAATATTTACACCCGCAACTACACCGGTAACGAACGATTAGCCCTCAACACTCAGGGGTTAGGCTCTGGGGTGATCATGAGCGCTAAGGGCTATATTGTCACTAACTATCACGTGGTCGCCGAGGCCGATCAGGTGATTGTGGCGTTGCAAGATGGCCGTATTTTCACCGCCCAGATGGTGGGTAAAGACCAGCGCACCGACTTAGCGGTGATCAAGGTACAAGCCGATAACTTACCCGTGATCCCGTTCAACGAGCGCTATCTGCCCGCGGTGGGCGATACGGTGCTCGCGATTGGTAACCCCTATAACCTCGGCCAAACCACCACTTATGGCATTATTTCCGCGACCGGGCGTACCGGGATGAGCTTTTATGGCCGCCAAGACTTTTTACAAACCGATGCCGCGATCAACCGAGGGAACTCTGGCGGCGCTTTGGTCAACAGTCGCGGCGAATTGGTGGGCATTAATACCGCCTCATTCCAGCAAGCCACCGATTTGGAAACCTATGGCATCTCCTTTGCTATTCCCTACGGGTTGACTGAAAAAATCATGAATAAACTGATTGCCGATGGCCGAGTGATCCGAGGCTATATCGGGATTGATGGTCGTGATGTGAATCCGGTAATGGCGCGCCTGCTGGATGCCGAGCAGCAACGAGGAGTGATGGTGTCTGGAGTTGACCAAGGGGGACCGGCGGACAAGGCGGGGATCCAACCGCAAGATTTAATCATTCAAATTGATGGTCAGTCCGTACGTGGCGCGCGCAGTGCCATGGATATGGTCACCGATACGCGCCCAGGCTCCACGCTAGATGTGACCCTCATTCGTGATGGTGAGACCCTGACACTGCCGGTCAAGGTGGGCGATGAAAGGCAGCGCCGCTAACGCTGTCGGTCTCTGCGCTTATCACTTCACGCCATCAAAAACGCCAGCTGGATGCTGGCGTTTGTGTGTCGAGTGCAGGCGAGGTTACGCCGCGTCAATCCGATCTATTTTCGCGCCCAAGGCTTGAAGTTTATCCTCGATACGCTCATAGCCTCTATCGATATGATAAATGCGATCGACAATGGTCTCGCCCTTGGCGATACAACCTGCAATCACGAGGCTCGCCGAGGCGCGTAAATCGGTCGCCATCACTTGCGCCCCGCTTAAGCTGTCGGTGTCACCACAGATCACGGTATTGCCCTCAATTTCTGCATGAGCGCCCATGCGCTGCAGTTCAGGCACATGCATAAAGCGGTTTTCAAAGATGGTTTCGGTGATAATGCCCGTGCCCTTGGCCACCAAGTTAAGCAAGCTAAACTGGGCTTGCATATCAGTCGGAAACCCGGGATGCGGTGCGGTGCGTACATTCACCGCTTTTAGCTCGCGGTCGGTCATATCGAGTTCGATAAAATCATCACCGGTGACGACCTTCGCCCCCGCCTCTTCGAGCTTGTGCAATACCGCTTCGAGTAACTCGGGCGAAGTATGGCGACAAATAATATGCCCGCCAGACACAGCCGCGGCCACCAAGAAGGTGCCGGTTTCAATCCGATCGGCCACCACTGAGTGCTTGCCGCCGCCGAGGCGCTCTACCCCCTCAATTTCAATCCGATCCGTGCCTGCACCTGACACCTTAGCCCCCAGCATGTTGAGGAACTTGGCAGTGTCAACGATTTCTGGCTCACGCGCCGCGTTTTCAATCACTGTGGTGCCGTCAGCCAGAGTGGCCGCACTCATGATGGTGACCGTCGCGCCGACGCTGACTTTGTCCATCACAATATGCGCCCCTTGCAAGCGGCCATCCACGGTCGCACGCACATAGCCTTCATCCAAGGTAATAGTGGCACCCAGCTGCTCAAGGCCATTAATGTGCAAGTCTACTGGGCGGGCACCAATCGCGCAGCCGCCTGGCAATGACACCTCGCCTTTACCAAAGCGTGCTACCAAAGGCCCAAGCRCCCAAATAGACGCGCGCATGGTTTTGACTAAATCATACGGCGCACACAGCTCGGTGATGTCACTGGCATCCACATGGACAGAGCCGTTGCGGCTCACCTTGGCACCCAGGCGAGATAACAGTGCCATGGTGGTATCTATGTCACGCAGTTTAGGGACATTCGCCACCTCGACCGACTCTTCAGCGAGTAATGAAGCAAATAAAATCGGGAGGGCGGCATTTTTCGCGCCGGAAATGGCCACTTCACCTTTTAGCGGGCCATTGCCCGTCACTCGAAACTTTTGCATCAGACCCTCTTACAGCTGCATCAGCTTTTTATCGCGTGCCCACTCAGCTGGTGTCATCGCTTTAATGCTGACCGCATGAATATCATTACGCGCAATGTGATCCGTTAGCGGACCATAGATCGTTTGTTGCTTTTTCACACGTGACATCCCGTCAAACATCTCTGCCACAGCAATCACTTCAAAGTGGCTGCCATCGCCTTTGACGTGCAGCTCGTCCACTGACAAAGCCTTTTCTGAAAAAGCGGCCTCTAAAATGGCTTTAACTTCGCTTGCTTCCACGTTTAAACCCCTTCTTGATGCTCAGCATCGTCAAAAAATGTGTCTAAATTACTCAGCGTTAACAACAACTTAAGTTGCTCGGGCACCCCTTGATAACGCACCTGTTGCCCCTGGCTACGTAGTTGCTTATCAAGGTGTAGCAACATCGCCATACCGGCGGAATCGACGCGTGACAACGCGCTTAAATCCAGGCTAAAGGCGGTGTCGGCGGGGAGCCACTGGTCACGTTGACGCCAAAAGTCAGGCACTGTGTCACGATCTAATCGCCCTGACAAGTGATACTGTTGCCCCTCCCCGGCGGTTAAGCGGATGCTCATGAGGCGTCCTGTTTTTGCTTGTCTTCGCGACGGATGGGGCGCTCTGCCAAGGTTTTTAATTGTTCGATGACCGAATCAATGCCATCACGACGTAGCGGCGCTTTCCACTCCGACTGCTTAGACTGGATCATACTCACCCCCTCAGCGGTGACGTCATAGGCTTGCCAATTTCCTGTCCGAGAATTTTTACGTAAACTAAAATCAAGGCGAATTGGCGGTCGTGATGGGTCGGTAATGTCCACCCGCACTTTGACAATTTTATCGTCCGGGGCAATCGGCTGATCTTTTTGTACCTCGACGGCCTGGTCATCATATTCGAGCAGGATTTGGGCATAAGAAGCAATCATGTATTCAGTGAAGGCCTCGGTAAAGGCATCACGCTGCGCCGGTGTCGCTTTGCGATAATACTGCGCCCCTAACACCAACGATGCCGCATACCGGGTATGGATATAAGGCAGCAACTCGTCTTTCACCACATCTCGCAGCAAGTCCGGATCGGCGCGGAATAAGGTGCGATCTTTACGCAAGCGACTAAACGTGTTGTCCGCAACTTGCTCAATCAGCTGATAAGGGTTGGATTGATCAACCGGCTCACTGGCCTGCGCCACAGAACTAAGGCTAGAAACCATTAAGCAAATGGCGCTACCCAGTGCGATCAATGTCTTCTTCATGCTGTTTACTCCTTGTCACCCATGCTGTAGAGGAATTGACCAATCAAATCTTCTAGCACCAGTGCCGATTTGGTGTCCTGAATTTTATCTCCCGCCTCGAGATAGCCAATGCCGAGGGCTTCATCCACGAAACCTGGGGTAATACCAATGTACTGCTCGCCCAATAACCCCGCGGTATAAATCGAGGCCGAACTTGATTCCGGAAAGCGCCCGGCATCCGCGTTTATTTGCAAGGTGACCTGAGGGACATACGTCTCTGCATTCAAAGAAATATCTGTGACCTGGCCGACCGTCACGCCGCCCACCTTGACGGGTGAGCGTACTTTCAAACCACCAATATTGTCGAACTCAGCGGTTAAGGTATAGGTATCCGCCCGCCCCCAACGTTGGACGTCTGCCACTTGAAACGCCAAGACCAATAACGCTGCAATGCCCGCAATGACAAAGCAGCCTACCCAAAATTCTGTTTTACGACTCTGTTGCATGATTAATTCCCAAACATGAGTGCAGTAAGGACAAAGTCAAGGCCAAGCACGGCCAACGATGAATGTACCACAGTACGTGTGGTGGCGCGGCTGATCCCTTCCGATGTCGGCGTGGCATCATAGCCGTTAAAAAGCGCAATCCAGGTCACAGCCACCGCAAACACCACGCTTTTGATCAGGGCGTTGCCCACGTCATAACCCAGATCAACCGACGCTTGCATCACTGACCAGAAACTGCCGTGATCAATGCCTTTCCAGTCGACGCCAACTAACTCGCCGCCCCAAATGCCCACCAGCATAAAAATCACGGCCAGCAGTGGCATGGCGATTACGCCCGCCCAAAAACGCGGGGCAATCACTCGGCGTAGCGGGTCGACCGCCATCATTTCAAGGCTAGAGAGCTGCTCGGTGGCTTTCATCAAGCCTATTTCGGCGGTCAGTGCTGACCCAGCGCGTCCGGCAAACAGCAAGGCGGTCACCACGGGGCCAAGCTCACGCAGCAGCGACAAGGCCACCATTTGCCCAAGGCTGGTTTCCGCGCCAAAGTCTGACAACACCAGATAGCCTTGCAAGCTCAGCACCATGCCAATAAATAAGCCGGACACCATAATGATCGCCAGTGAGCGAACGCCCACCGAATAAAGCTGTTTGACCAACAATGGAAAGGTTTTGCTCGGCTGCGGACGGCCAATCAGTGCACCTGCCATCACAAAGGTTGCACGGCCCATGGACTCGGCCACACGCATCGCCCGGCGGCCCACATCTTCAATTTGTGTTCTGATCACCGGAAAATCTCCTGCGTTAACTCGCCAGCGGGGTAGCGAAAAGGCACAGGGCCATCGGCATGGCCTTCTAAGAATTGTTTGACCCAAGGATCAGGGTTGTCACGCAGCGACTGGGGCGAGCCACTGGCGATAATGCGGCTATCGGCCAGTAAATAAACCTGATCGGCAATGCTCATCACCTCAGGGACATCGTGTGAGACCACCACACAGGTCAACCCTAGTGCTTGGTTGAGTTGGCGGATCAAGGTGACCAGTACGCCCATGGTAATCGGGTCTTGGCCGACAAAGGGCTCATCAAACAAAATCAGTTCAGGATCGAGGGCTATCGAGCGTGCGAGTGCTGCACGACGTGCCATGCCGCCAGACAGATCACTGGGCATTAAGTCGTGTGCACCACGCAACCCCACCGCTTCTAACTTGAGCATCACGATGGTGTGGATCAATGACTCGTCTAAATCGGTATGTTCGCGCAATGGGAAAGCGACATTATCAAACACCGACATATCGGTGAACAGCGCCCCTGATTGAAACAGCATGCTCATCCGCTGACGGACTTCAAACAGCTTGCGTCGTCCCAAGGTAGGAATAGCGTGACCATCAAACACAATCTCGCCCGCATCCGGTTTAAGCTGACCGGCAATCAAACGTAGCAAGGTGGTTTTGCCAATGCCTGATGGCCCCATGATCGCGGTTACCTGGCCACGTGGCACTTGCAAATCAATATTGTCAAAAATGCATCGATTGCCCCGTGAGAAAGTCATCCCACTGATATCTATCAGGCTCTGTGCTGCCATGGCCGCATCTCATGGTTATAAAGGAACAAAATGAAGTGGCTGATAATAAGGCGTCACCCATTCTAACACAAGCCACGCCGCACCTCAGCGCCCGCAGGACGTGACTTATCCCTGATAATAGCAGCTTCTTTTCGCTTTTCGTGTCAGACATCAGTCAGCTAACGTCCGGTAAATGTAACGCTGCCATTGATGCTGACTGTTTCACGGCGACCATTTCATGGCGACCGTTTCACGGCGACAACTCTCATGTTGGTGAATGAAATCGCTGATTTCATCGCTAAAGCACGGGCTTTTCGCTTCACATTTACCCCGTTAGCCGTCAGAATTGCACCTCATTTGAACCCAATCAATAAACGCAAAGGATAGGTGTCATGGTCATAGCGGTTGCCATACTCATTGTTGGACTCATTGTGCTAGTGTGGAGCGCTGACCGATTAGTGTTCGGCGCGGCAGCAATCGCGAAAAACTACGGCGTCTCTCCGCTGGTGATCGGGATGACTATCCTGGCCATGGGCTCTTCCGCCCCCGAGATGATGGTCTCGGCCAACGCTGCCTTAGCGGATAAAACCGACACCGCCGTGGGAAATGTGTTGGGCTCGAATATCGCCAATATCGCGTTAATCCTCGGCTTTACCGCGTTGATTAAGCCCCTTTCTATCGGCTCGACCATTATTCGCCGCGAGCTGCCTTTGATGCTAGGGGTCACCTTGTTGGCTGGGGTGCTGCTTTGGAACAACCACCTAGGCTTTTTTGAAGGGGTGGGACTGTTCACCTTATTTGTGGTTTTCATCTTAATGATGCTGAAAATTGGCAAAGATTCTGGCGGCACTGACCCGATTCTTGCCGATCAGCAATCGGATATCCCTAATGATGTCAGCAATCTAAAAGCCGTATTGTGGATCATTATCGGCTTACCGTTATTGCTCGTCTCCTCGGATCAAGTGGTCGACTCGGCGGTGACCATCGCGCAGTACTTTGGCATGAGCGATTTAGTGATTGGCTTGACCATTATCGCTATTGGCACCAGCTTGCCTGAGCTCGCCGCATCGATAGCCGGGGTAATGAAAGGGGAAGATGATTTGGCTGTCGGCAACATCATCGGCTCGAACGTGTTCAATATTCTCGCGGTGATGGGGATCCCAGGGTTACTCAATCCCTCGGCGATCAGTGAGTATGCCATGAGCCGCGATTATTATATTGTGTTGGTGCTGTCTATCATGTTGCTGGTGTTTGCACTCGGCAAATCACGCAGTATCAACCGCATCGAAGGCGCTGTTTTTCTCCTTTGCTATATCAGCTATCAGGGCTACCTGTTTGTGAATGCGGCAGCCTAAACGGACACAAATATGAGTGATTACAGTTTTGATTTTCGCCGCGCCGGACTTGATGTGCTCAACATTGAGCAGGACGCGATTGCGCAACTAAAAACGGCAATTGATGCCCACTTCGAGGCCGCATGCGAGCTTATTTTGCACGCCACCGGCAAAGTCGTGGTCATGGGCATGGGTAAATCCGGTCATATTGGTAAAAAAATTGCCGCGACATTGGCGAGCACGGGGACGCCCGCGTTTTTTGTCCATCCAGGGGAAGCCAGCCACGGCGATCTGGGAATGATAWACCAAGGTGATGTGGTACTGGCCATTTCCAACTCGGGGGAAGCCGGTGAAATCTTAACCTTGCTGCCCGTGATTAAACGCCTCGGGATCCCCTTGGTCTGTATGACCGGCAATTCCAATTCCAGTATGGGCCAGCTGGCAAAGGTCAACTTGAACATTCATGTGCCACAGGAGGCCTGCCCATTGGCCTTGGCCCCCACCTCCAGCACCACGGCGACCTTAGTGATGGGTGATGCCCTTGCGATGGCATTGATGCAAGCCAGAGGCTTTACCGCGAACGATTTCGCCCTCTCCCACCCCGGCGGCGCACTGGGGCGTAAGCTATTATTACGTATCAGTGATTTGATGCACCAAGACGCGCGCTTGCCCATGGTAAAGGAAACCGCCACCGTCCGTGATGCACTTTTAGAGGTGTCGGAAAAAGGCCTAGGTATGACAGCGATCGTTGATAGTCATGGGCAACTCACGGGCGTGTTTACCGATGGTGATTTGCGCCGCTTGCTGGATATGCGCATTGACCTGCACACCACCACCATCGGTTCGGTGATGTCGAAAAATCCGGTCACCATTGAGCCGGAACTGCTGGCGGCAGAAGGACTCAAACTCATGGAAGAGCGTAAAATTAACGGGTTGCTGGTTGCCAAAAACGGCCAGCTGCTTGGCGCCCTTAACATGCATGACCTTTTAAAAGCCGGAGTAATGTAATGGCTTCCACTGTGATTGACACCCTTTATGGCCCTGTAGCCGCCGACGTATTTCAACGTGCCGCGGCGATAAAGTTGCTGATTTGTGATATTGATGGCGTGTTCTCCGATGGTCGCGTTTAYATGGGCAATCATGGCGAAGAGCTCAAGGCGTTCCACACCCGTGATGGGTATGGCATCAAATCGATCATGAATGCCGGCATTGAGGTCGCGGTGATCACTGGCCGCCAATCTCAGA
>NZ_MUET01000049.1:0-22592 GCF_001995685.1 Salinivibrio sp. IB282
ATCTGATCCTGTTCTTGTGAGTAAAACATGGGTTTGTTGTGGCGATCTCGCGTATTTCTGTGGGATCTATGTGAATAACTCGGATCTTATTCACTGATTTCGGGATCGTGTGGGTAGCGATCTGGACGCGACAGGAGTACCATTGAAGCCTTTCTCTTTTCGGTACAACTGCGTGGAGTCAAACGTGTCATCATCGCTTTGGTTGCAGTGTCTTGAACGTCTTCAAGATGATTTACCTGCGACAGAATTCAGTATGTGGGTACGGCCACTTCAGGCCGAGCTCAATGACAATACGTTGACCCTCTTTGCCCCAAACCGTTTTGTGCTTGATTGGGTGCGAGATAAGTATCTGCATCAAATTAATCAATTGCTGAACGAGTTTTGTGGTGTCGACGTACCCATGCTGCGCTTTGAGGTGGGGAGTAAACCGGTTGCCGCGACGCCGCAAGCAGCACCTGCCGGTCCTGCCGCTGCGCCCGCGCCGCAACAAGCCGCGCCTGCGCCGCCGCAAGGACGCGTGTGGGAGCCTGCCCCGTCGCCGGTGCAATCGGATGTTAATCATCGCTCCAACGTCAACCCCAAACACAAGTTCAATAACTTTGTTGAGGGTAAATCTAACCAGTTAGCCTTGGCGGCCGCGCGTCAGGTCTCAGATAATCCGGGTGCTGCCTACAACCCGCTTTTTCTGTATGGCGGCACGGGTTTAGGTAAAACGCACTTATTGCATGCGGTGGGGAATGCCATTTCTGATCGCAAAGCGGATGCGCGTGTGGTGTACATGCACTCAGAGCGCTTTGTGCAAGATATGGTCAAAGCGCTACAAAACAACGCGATTGAAGAATTTAAGCGTTATTACCGCAGTGTCGATGCATTGTTGATCGATGACATTCAATTTTTTGCCAACAAAGAACGCTCACAAGAAGAATTCTTCCATACCTTTAATGCGTTGCTCGAGGGTAACCAGCAGATCATTCTCACCTCCGACCGCTATCCTAAAGAGATAAACGGGGTCGAGGATCGCTTAAAATCGCGATTTGGTTGGGGCCTGACCGTGGCGATTGAGCCGCCTGAGCTGGAAACCCGCGTGGCGATTTTGATGAAAAAAGCGGAAGACCATGCCATTCGTTTACCTGATGAGGTGGCTTTCTTTATCGCAAAGCGTCTGCGCTCAAACGTGCGTGAACTGGAAGGGGCGCTTAACCGGGTGATCGCTAATGCCAACTTTACCGGGCGAGCGATCACCATCGATTTCGTGCGTGAAGCCCTGCGCGATCTGCTCGCCTTGCAAGAAAAATTGGTCACCATCGATAATATCCAGAAAACCGTGGCTGAATATTATAAAATCAAGATGGCAGACTTGTTATCCAAGCGTCGGTCTCGCTCGGTGGCGCGACCTCGACAGATGGCGATGGCGTTAGCGAAAGAGCTGACTAACCACAGCTTACCGGAAATTGGTGATGCATTTGGCGGTCGTGACCACACTACAGTACTGCATGCTTGTCGTAAGATTGAGCAACTGCGTGAAGAAAGTCACGACATTAAAGAAGATTACTCTAACCTGATTCGAACATTGTCGTCCTAATTATGAAATTTACTCTTACGCGTGAGCAATTACTTCAACCGCTTCAGCAAGTCTCTGGGGCGTTAGGCGGGCGTAGTACCTTGCCGATTTTAAGTAACCTATTAATTGAAGTGGCGGAGCAGCAACTTAAGCTGACGGCGACCGATATGGAGGTTGAGCTCAATGCCACCGCGCCGCTAGACAGTGAGCATCTTGATGGCGCTATCACTGTGCCCTCGCGTAAGTTTATGGATATCATCAAAGGCTTACATAGCGAAGCCCGTATCACAGTGGCGCAAGAAGGCGACCGCGTGGTGGTGCGCGCAGGGCGAAGCCGCTTTACCTTATCGACCTTACCGGCTTCAGATTATCCCAACATCGAAGACTGGCATGCCGAAGTGAGCTTACAAGTGCCGCAAAGCAAGCTGGGTCATCTGATTGACGCCACCCAGTTTTCGATGGCAAATCAAGATGTGCGCTATTACCTTAATGGGCTTTTGTTCGAAACGGACGGGCACACATTGCGTACGGTCGGGACGGACGGCCACCGGATGGCGGTATGCCATTTATCCATGGAAGAGGGGTTGCCCGCACAACAAGTGATTGTGCCACGTAAAGGCGTCAGTGAGTTGGCGCGTTTGCTCGATGACAGCGAGCACCCGGTGAATATCCAAATTGGCGCGTCCAATATTCGTGCGGTGGTGGGTAACGTGACTTTTACCTCTAAATTGGTGGATGGGCGTTTCCCTGACTATCGCCGTGTGTTGCCGCAATCAACCTCTCGTACGTTGGAAGTCAATTGCGCGGAATTAAAACAAGCGCTGTCATTGGCGGCGGTATTATCGAACGAGAAATTTCGCGGCGTGCGAATGAATATTGAAGGGAGCGAGCTGCGTATCTCTGCCAATAACCCCGAGCAAGAAGAAGCGGAAGAGTTTTTGGAAGTCGACTATCAAGGTGAGCCAATTGAAATCGGTTTTAATGTCAGTTACGTGCTCGATGTGCTCAATGTTTTACGTTGTGACAAGGTGCGTTTTTCGATGACAGACGCGGTGGGCAGTACCTTGATTGAGGACTGCGATCGCGAAGACSCCATGTATGTTGTGATGCCAATTCGCCTCTAGGTTATGGCGCTATCACGACTGGTCGTTCACGACTTTCGAAATATTGAAGCCTGCGATATTGCATTGTCGTCAGGCTTTAACTTTTTAATTGGCCCCAATGGCAGTGGTAAAACCAGTGTCTTGGAAGCCATTCACTTTCTCGGTCATGGGCGCTCTTTTCGCAGCGCGCTTAATAGCCGAGTGATACGTCATCAACAACCTCATCTTACGGTACATGGTCGCGTAAAAACGCAAGATGGGATCTTGCTTCCGGTCGGGATTCAAAAGCGCCGAGATGGCAGTGCAGATGTTAAAATTGGTCAAGAAAAAGGGCAAAWGCTGGTGGCCTTGGCCAAAGTGCTGCCATTGCAATTGATCACCCCGGAAGGGTTCGAGTTGTTAACCGATGGCCCCAAGTTTCGTCGTGCGTTTATCGATTGGGGGGTGTTTCATTCTGAGCCAGGATTTTTTGAAGCGTGGACGCGCGTAAAACGCCTGACGAAGCAACGCAACGCCGCGTTGAAAACAGCGCGCCACTATGGCGATATCCAAGTATGGGATACGGAACTAGCACGCCTTGCCGAGCAAATCAGCGCATGGCGTCAAGCATACGTTGATGCGGTGGCCGCGCGAGCGACCGCATTGTGCCAAGCCTTTCTCCCCGAGTTTTCCATCCAGTTTCGCTTTTACCAAGGATGGGAGCGAGGTGCCGACTATCAGGCATTGTTGGCGGCGAACTTTGAGCGCGACCAGCAGATGGGATACACGGTGTCAGGCCCGCATAAAGCCGACTTGCGTATCAAGGTGGCAGGTACGCCAGTCGATGATGTGCTATCGCGCGGCCAGTTAAAACTCATGGTATGTGCACTTCGGCTGGCACAAGGCCAGTTATATAGCGAGGAGCAAGGTATTGCTTGTATCTACTTAATCGATGACTTTGCTTCCGAATTARACAGTCGCCGGCGAGCACTCTTGGCCAGTGAGCTGACCCGTATCGGGGCTCAGGTTTTTGTTAGCGCCATTAGTGCCGATCAAGTCGCGGAAATTTGCGACGAAAATAGTAAGATGTTTCATGTGGAACATGGCAAAATTAACGCAGGATAAATAAGCGAGAGTAACTCAATGTCCAACGAATACGATTCATCGAGTATCAAGGTACTGAAGGGCTTGGATGCCGTGCGTAAGCGTCCGGGAATGTATATCGGCGATACCGACGATGGTACCGGCCTGCACCACATGGTGTTTGAGGTGGTCGATAACTCGATCGATGAAGCACTGGCCGGACATTGTAATGATATCGTGGCGACCATCCACGAGGATGGCTCGGTGTCGGTTCGCGACGATGGTCGTGGTATTCCGGTCGATATTCATGAGGAAGAAGGTGTATCGGCTGCACAAGTGATCATGACCGTCCTTCACGCTGGCGGTAAGTTTGATGACAACTCTTACAAAGTATCTGGCGGCCTTCACGGAGTGGGGGTGTCGGTGGTCAACGCCTTGTCAGAAAAACTCGAGTTGACCATTTGGCGTAATGGCCATGTTCACCAGCTTAACTTTGCACACGGCGAACCGTTGGGGCCGTTGGCTGAAATGGGGGAGACCGAGCAAACCGGTACCCGTATTCGTTTCTGGCCAAGTGAAGAGACATTCTCTGATATCAACTTTAACTATGACGTGCTTGCCAAGCGCTTGCGTGAGTTGTCTTTCCTCAATTCGGGTGTCTCCATTAAGCTGATTGACGAGCGCGAAGAAGACAAAGCGGATCACTTTAGATACGAAGGCGGGATCCGCGCGTTTGTTGAACACCTCAACAACAAGAAGACCTCCATCCACCCATCAGTCTTCCACTTTGAACACACCCGTGAAGACGGAGTGAGTGTCGAAGTGGCAATGCAGTGGAACGATGGCTATCAAGAGAATATCTATTGCTTTACCAACAATATTCCGCAGCGCGATGGCGGTACGCACCTGGCCGGCTTCCGCGCGGCATTGACGCGCACGCTCAACAGCTTCATGGATAAAGAAGGCTACTCTAAAAAGGCCAAAGCCGCGACGTCTGGCGATGATGCCCGTGAAGGCTTGACCGCGGTGGTCTCGGTAAAAGTGCCGGATCCTAAGTTTTCCAGCCAGACCAAAGACAAGTTGGTGTCATCAGAAGTGAAGTCGGCGGTTGAATCCGCCATGAGCAGCCACTTATCAGACTTTTTGATTGAGCATCCGGCTGATGCGAAAGTGGTATGTACCAAGATCATTGACGCGGCCCGAGCGCGTGATGCGGCACGTAAAGCACGTGAAATGACGCGTCGTAAAGGCGCGTTGGATTTAGCTGGCCTTCCCGGCAAGCTTGCCGACTGCCAAGAAAAAGATCCGGCGTTATCCGAACTCTACATTGTGGAGGGTGACTCGGCGGGCGGCTCAGCCAAGCAAGGGCGTAACCGTAAGAACCAAGCGATCTTGCCCTTGAAAGGTAAGATTCTCAACGTCGAGAAAGCCCGGTTTGATAAGATGTTGTCCTCGCAAGAAGTGGCGACATTGATCACGGCAATGGGGTGCGGGATTGGCCGCGAAGAGTACGATCCGGATAAATTGCGTTACCACAGCATTATTATCATGACCGATGCGGATGTCGACGGCTCGCATATTCGTACCTTGCTGCTGACCTTCTTCTATCGCCAAATGCCAGAGTTGATTGAGCGTGGCTACATCTATATTGCTCAGCCACCGCTTTATAAAGTGAAAAAGGGCAAGCAAGAGCAATACATCAAAGATGATGAGGCGATGGAGCAGTATCAGGTGGCATTGGCGTTGGAAAACGCGTCATTGTTCGTGAACCCAGATGCGCCAGCGATGCACGGCGAGTCACTCGAGAAGTTGGTGAAAGAGTACAACGGTGTACTCAAGCTGATCCAGCGTATGAAGCGTCGCTATCCCGCCGCGCTGCTTAATGAGCTACTTTATCAACCTCGCTTGTCAGTCGATGACCTACGCGACGAGTGGGCCGCTAAGCAATGGGTAGAAAACATCGTTGAGATTTTGAATCGTAAGTCGWCGGGAGAAAGCCAGTATCAGGCATCGTGCCGACTCGATGAAGAGCACCAAGTATGGGTACCAGAGCTGGTGGTGCGGACTCATGGTGTTGATTACAAGTACTTGGTGAGCTATGACTTCCTGAACTCGAAAGAGTACGGTCGAATCGCCAGCTTGTCAGAGACCTTGAATGATCTCTTGGATGAAGGGGCGTATGTCAAACGCGGTGAGCGTACCCAAGCGGTAGAGAGCTTTGAGCAAGCGCTCAACTGGTTGATTAAAGAGTCAACCCGTGGGGTATCTCGTCAGCGCTACAAAGGTTTGGGAGAGATGAACCCAGAGCAGCTTTGGGAAACCACCATGGATCCAGAGGGCCGTCGTATGATGCAGGTGACGATTCAGGATGCGGTTGCCGCAGATGAGCTGTTTACCACCTTGATGGGTGATCAAGTTGAGCCACGCCGTGCCTTTATCGAGAATAATGCACTGAAAGTAGAAAACCTCGATGTTTAATTGATCAACCAACTGTTTATCAACAAGTAAGGCCAGCATTGCTGGCCTTTTTCATATCTATTCGCGAGGCAAATCGCAATACATAACTGTTTGTATATACAGTTGTTTTTGGCACGAGTAATCTCGTCATTCTCTTAACAGCAGAGTGATAGGAAGCCTTATGTCTATAAAAACGCGTGCTAACCTCCAACTGGTTTATGTTTCTGATATTGAGCTTTCTGTGGGATTCTACCAGCAACTCTTTCAGTGCGAGCCGGTATTTACCAGCCCCAGGTATGTGGCATTTTCAGCGTCTGAACAGGGCGATGCCTTGTTTGCATTGTGGACAGGCGGCGAGCAGCCCTCACCATCAATCACCCGACTGAGTGAAATTGGCATTATGGTACCCACCAATGATGACGTTGATGCGGCTTTTGACCAATGGTCGAACAACCTAACCATCGATGTGGTGCAGGCTCCTTATGATGATGTGTTTGGTCGAACCTTCGTGGTTCAAGATCCTGATGGGCATCTGGTGCGCGTAGCGCCGCTCGATTAGTGCGATGCGCTGGGGGAGAGTGGTGAGGTATAGAATAGTGCGCCACTCACGAAACAAAAAATTTTACTAACAGCCATTGAAATCAATTTGCGCAACCTTATATAGAGTAATGAGGCGATGCCATTGGGTCGCCGGGGGCTTGTCCGAGTTGGAAGGCCGTAGATAACATTTTATTGCTTCATAGGAAGGGTAAGATTATGCGTAACTTTGATTTCTCTCCACTCTATCGTACTGCAATTGGTTTCGATCGTTTATTCGATCTGGTTGAAAACAGCAATACCAATAATGCGGGTGGATTTCCTCCTTACAACATAGAGCAAAGCCAAGAAAACCAATACCGCATCACCATGGCGGTAGCAGGCTTTAGCCAAGATGAGGTGGATATCACTCAGCAAAAAAATAGCCTAATCGTCGCCGGTAAAAAGGGTGCACGTAATCAAGATACTAAGTTCTTGTACCAAGGCATTGCCGAGCGCGATTTCGAGCGCAAGTTCCAGCTCGATGATCATATTAAAGTGACAGGGGCAGACATGGAAAACGGCATGCTACATATTGATTTAGTACGCGAAGTACCAGAGGAAGAAAAGCCTCGTCGTATCGAAATCGGTAGCCGTTTGCTAGAAAACGCTGAGTAAACCTTAAATCCCGAGTGGTTCACGATAAGGGAGAGGGCAGCCATGCTGCCCTTTTTATCGACTATACACCTAAGACGAGCCTGCCAATCCGTCGTGACATCCGAAGCTGTAAAGCGCCTGATGATTTATCCCGTCCACATAGATCTGTAATACGTGACCAACACTCTGCCGCTGAATGAACAAATACTGGTGTTTCAGTTCCCAACCAAGAACGTCCTCTCTCGATAGATATATTACTGACGGCGAGAGTAATGTTTCACGTGAAACATAGAATACCAATAGCAAACCATCTCGTCTGGCCTTTTAAGCCTAGCCAATGGACGCTCGGGCTGACTACATAGATTGAATCGACGGCTATTTGGGAGAGTGTAGTGGTACGCCATAAGGGTAGTTCCGCTTGCAAGGAAAGCGTGTCATTAGCAGAGCTGGATGATGACTTTTTTGCTGTGAGCCTAATTGGTCTTAAGTGGTGCGAGATGAGCGACTACTTCACCTTGTCCAAAAGTCTCGTGCAATATTTGAATGACGAGTTGTTCTTTGAGTGTTGACTCAAAATATGAGATAGGAAATCTATAAAAGGTTTCACGTGGAACGTCTATTAGCCAGTGTTCCACGTGAAACTAAGGCTTATTCCTCGTTGTAGGCGCGCGCGACTTCTTCAGCGATAATATCAATGCCTTTCTGCATCATCTTGTCATCTTGCACGTAGTTCATTCGGATACATTGCTTAGCATGATCCCAACCTTCGTGATCGACACCAATAAAGAAGTACTCGCCGGGTACCACCAGCACACCGCGCGCTTTTAAACGTTTATATAGCTCTTGGGTGGAGATAGGGAGATCGTTGAACCACAGCCATAGGAAGATGGCACCTTCTGGTTTATGAACACGAACACGTTCATCGTTAATGGTTTCAAGCACCATGTTTAATATTCTTTGCGACTTTTTCTGATAGAAGGGACGAACGACGTCTTTACTCAGGCGGAGTAGGTCGCCACGCTCTATCATTGAAAGTGCCATCGCTGGCCCAACACTGTTGGGAGATAAACTTACAATGCCATTGATATTTGACATGGCTTGGATGACATCTTCGTTGGCGATCACAATGCCGCAACGCACGCCTGGTAAACCCAGCTTGCTCAAGCTTGAGCAGAGTATGGTGTTTTCATTCCAAAACGGTGCGACGTATTCAAAAATGATATCAGGGAAGGGGGTACCGTACGCGTTATCGATAATTAGTGGAATATTGTTATCACGTGCCAACTGATCAAGCTGATGGATTTCGCTATCAGTGAGTACATTGCCGGTCGGGTTGGTCGGGCGGGAGGCACAGATGGCGCCAATGTTGTCATCAATTGTTAGGCGACTAAAGTCGACGTGATATTTGAATTGACGGTTGTCGAGCAATTCTATTTCAGGCTGGTAGCTGACGAAAATGTCGTCGTTAATTCCGGCGTCACCATAACCGATATATTCCGGCGCGAGAGGCAGTAAGATTTTTTTGTGGGTGCCATCGGCGTATCGTCCAGCCAATAGATTAAACAGGTAAAAGAACGCACTTTGGCTGCCATTGGTCAGCATGATGTTTTTACTAGAAAGCTGCCAGCCATAGGTTTTGTTAAGAAGCTCGGCGAGCGCGTTGAGTAAGGCTGATTTGCCTTGTGGCCCATCATAGTTGGCCATCGCATGAACGAGGCTTCCATCATCGAGCATCGACTGGCTCAGTGTTTTGAAGTAATCGAGCATTTCCGGTATCGCAGCGGGGTTGCCGCCACCTAGCATAATGGCATCTGGATTACGTAAGCCGTCATTAAGATCGTCCATTAACTGTGTGATGCCCGAGTGATTTGCTAACTTCTCGCCAAAGTGAGTGACTTCCATGATTAGTGCCTTTAAATATCTGTATCGTTGTTGTGGTTAAGCTGCAATCAACATACAACAATCTATTGTCTAAAAGAAAGTCTGATAAGTTCGTTATCTCTTGGTCACTAACTGGCATGGTTGACGGGGGTTGTTACGTTATCGGTACACACTCGGGAGAAAAGTCGCTGAAAGGGATAACAAGCCGCGTGTTTCACGTGAAACCAACTCGGCTTGGCTCGACAAACAGGGTGATTAGCGTCATTGAGGTTAAAAAACAATGAGGGTGTGAGTTGGTCGCTAATAAGACGAGAGTGAGTGGCCAAGAGGGGCGTGCGCGTTTAAATAGCCAAAAAAAGCCCCGCACAATGGCGGGGCTGAGTGGTGTGTTGCTGATGATTACTTCTGTAGAACAGAGATATCTGCCACGTTGAGGAATTGCTCACGGATAAGGTGAAGCATCGCTAAACGGTTGGCTTTCAGTGCGGGATCATCTGCCATGACCATCACGTTATCAAAGAAGGTATCAACCGGTGTGCGCAATTGTGCCAGCTCGGTCAGCGCGCCTTGATAATCGCTGTCAGCAAACAGAGGTTTAACTGCAGCGACTTTCTCTGCTACCACGTTCGCCAATGCTTTTTCTGCGTCTTCTTGTAGCAAGCCAGTATCGACGTTGCTAGGAAGCTCGCCATCATACTTGGCCAAGATATTGCCTACTCGCTTGTTGGCGGCAGCGAGTGCTTCGGCTTCTTCCAGACTGCGGAAGTGCGACACCGCTTTAACGCGGCTGTCAAAGTCAGCAGGCTTGGTTGGACGACGGGCTAAAACCGCTTGGATAATATCGACGCTATAGCCCATATCTTGGTACCAGGCGCGGAAACGACCTAGCATAAAGTCGAGAACGTCCGTCTCTACCTCTTTGTGCGTCAAACGGTCATCGTACTGGGCTTTGGCATCACGAATAAGGTCGACAAGATCAAGCTGATAGCCATTCTCGACGACAATACGTAGAACCCCTAATGCGGCCCGACGTAGGGCGAAGGGGTCACTGCCTTTAGGGGCTTGACCAATACCAAATATGCCCACGATGGTATCCATTTTGTCAGCCATTGCGAGTGCTGAGGAGACCGGCGTCGTAGGTAGCTTATCACCGGCAAAGCGTGGCCAGTATTGCTCATTCAGCGCCAGCGCTACGGCTTCGGGCTCGCCATCATGACGCGCATAGTGCATGCCCATCACGCCTTGGGTTTCGGTGAACTCAAACACCATCGAGGTCATTAAGTCACACTTTGCCAGTTGGCCTGCGCGCTCAGTGTGTGCCTTGTCGGCACCGATACGCTCTGCTATCTGTCCTGCGAGTGAAGTAATGCGGTCGGTTTTATCTTTGATGGTACCCAATTGCTTTTGGAATACCGCGCTATCTAGCTCTGGCAGGCGATCAATCAATGGGCGCTTGCGGTCTGTATCAAAGAAGAACTCTGCATCCGCGAGGCGAGGGCGCACGACTTTTTCATTCCCAGAGATAACCTGCGTCGGATCTTTCGATTCGATGTTAGACACGAAGATGAACTTGGGCAGTAGCTCGCCATTAGCGTCATAAACCGGGAAGTACTTTTGGTCGCCTTTCATGGTGTACACCAGCGCTTCTGATGGCACCTTAAGGAACTTGTTCTCAAAAGAGGCAGTCAGTACCACTGGCCATTCCACCAAAGAGGTGACTTCTTCAACCAAGTCGTCATCAAGCTCAGCAACCCCACCAACCGCGTCAGCCGCTGCTTTGGCATCTTTAATAATCAATGCTTTACGCTTTTCATAATCGGCCATGACCTTACCTTCACGCTCAAGGCGCTCTGGGTATTGGTCAGCATGATCCAGCGTTAAGCTCGATTCACCCATAAAGCGGTGACCTCGAATCACGCGATCGGATGCCACGCCAAGAATGGTGCCTTCAATCAAGGTGTCCCCATACAGCATCACCAAGGTTTTCACTGGGCGGATAAACTGGGTGTCTTTGTCACCCCAGCGCATGGGTTTAGGAATAGGCAGTTTGCTTAGGGCGTTATCGGCCAGTACCGGCAATAAGGCGTCGATGGCTTGGCCAGGTACGTGTTGACGATACAGCAACCACTCACCTTTATCAGTTTTTAGGCGCTCGGCTTCGCTCACATCAATCCCATTACCGCGCGCCCAACCCATGGCGGCTTTGGTGGGATTGCCGTCTGCGTCAAAGGCGGCTTTGACCGCAGGACCGCGTTTCTCAACCACTTTATCTGGCTGGCGATCGCTCAAAGCAGCCACTTTAAGTGCTAAGCGACGCGGGGACGCGTACCAAGTGATACCTTGGTGGCTCAGATCAGCGTCTTTTAGTTGCGCTTCAAACTGACTCGCGAAGGCTTCAGCCAGTGTGCGCAATGCTGTTGGTGGTAGCTCTTCAGTGCCGAGCTCAATCAGGAAATTTTGCGTTGCCATGATGCTCCCTTATTTGCTGTGTCGGCACATCGGGAAGCCTAGCGCTTCGCGAGATGCGTAGTAGGCTTCGGCGACACGTTTAGTCAGTGTGCGAATGCGCAGAATATAGCGTTGACGTTCAGTCACTGAAATGGCTTTGCGCGCATCCAGTAGGTTGAACGCATGACCGGCTTTTAGGATCTGTTCGTAAGCAGGCAAAGGGAGCGGCTGCTCGAGATCCAGTAGCTTGGTACTTTCGGCTTCGCACTGATCAAAGTAGCGGAACAGAAAATCAACATCAGCGTGTTCAAAGTTATAGGTCGATTGCTCCACTTCGTTTTGGTGGAAAATATCGCCGTAGGTGACTTTGCCAAATGGGCCATCGGTCCAAACCAGATCATACACAGAGTCGACTTCTTGAATGTACATCGCCAGACGTTCGATACCGTAGGTAATCTCACCCGTGACCGGTTTACATTCCAGGCCGCCTACTTGTTGGAAGTAGGTAAACTGAGTGATCTCCATCCCGTTCAGCCAGACTTCCCAACCTAGGCCCCAAGCGCCCAGCGTTGGGTTTTCCCAGTTATCTTCCACAAAGCGAATGTCGTGGACTTCTGGATCAATCCCCAGCACACGCAGCGAGCCTAAGTACAGCTCTTGAATGTTATCGGGTGACGGCTTCAGGATGGTTTGAAACTGGTAGTAGTGCTGCAGACGGTTCGGGTTCTCGCCATAACGCCCATCGGTAGGACGACGAGAAGGTTGAACGTAAGCCGCTGCAATGGGCTCTGGACCAAGTGCACGCAAGCATGTCATCGGGTGGGAGGTACCTGCACCCACTTCCATGTCTAGCGGCTGAACAATGGTACAGCCTTGCTGGGCCCAATAATCCTGCAGCGCGAGGATCATACCCTGAAAGGTTTTGATATCGAATTTATGCATTGTCAGGTTCGCGCGAGTTGATGAATGGAGAAAATAGCTGGCAATTATAACTCGCAGCGCGCCCAAGCAGTAGGGGGCTGGCGGATTTTTGTGCGCCTTTGATGCGCTTATTTTCTGCGTACGGGGGCAGGAGGAATAGAAGTTGCCAAGCGAGTGTTCACATCGTACACTAGCGGCGTTTTGGGGAGTAGTCGACCACTGCACAGTCAGTGGGGCAATCATCAACATAGTTGAAGCAAAATCTTCATGGTGATTGCAAGCCTGCCATTAGGTGCTCTGGGCTTGACGAGACCAACGACAATCGCACGAACCGGGGTGGGGCGTGTGTGTTGTCGTGGTTGAATCATAATAAGCCCTGCCCCAGATGAGCAATGTCATGAGCGTTCTTGCTATTTCTATCTCCACCGTCACCTTGGCGGAAATCGGGGATAAAACCCAATTATTATCGCTAGCGTTGGCGACCCGGTTTCGAAAACCTGCGGTGATTGTCAGTGCCATTTTATTGGCGACACTAGTGAATCACGCCATTGCCGCCTGGCTTGGCGTGGTCGCGGCCGATATCCTGACCGATACCGTATTGCATATCATTTTGATTATCAGCTTTAGTGTGATGGCGGTATGGATGCTGATCCCTGACAAGCTTGAAGATGAAGGGATTCAGGGCAAAAGCGCGTTTTGGGCGAGCTTCTGTGCGTTTTTTGTCGCAGAAATTGGCGATAAAACCCAGCTCGCCACCACGGCATTGGGGGCACAGTTTAATGAAGCATTGTGGGTGGTGGTGATTGGGTCAACCATTGGTATGCTGCTAGCCAACGTCCCTGTGGTGCTGGCCGGTGATAAAATTCAGCGCCATGTCCCGCTCGCTGCCGTACGGGCGCTCGCCGCAGCCATGTTTGCGGCGTTGGCTGTACTGGATACCTGGTATCTATTGAGTTGACGCAAGACAATGGTGAATCGGTAAGGGTTGGCGTTATGCCAGCCCTTTTTTGATCAAAAACTGGAATGGCACGCTCTCTGTTTGGGCTGCGACCAGGGTATGGTCCATAAAGCGACAAAAGCTGGGAATATCCCGTGTTGTGGAGGGATCATCCGCGGTAATCAGCAAGGTCTGACCGTCATCCATATGACGGATACGCTTACGCACCATCATTACAGGTTCCGGGCAGCGCAAGCCTAAGGCATCGAGTTGGAGATCAGCGTGGTCAAAAGCGAGTGTCATTGTTGTTACCTCAAAAAGTGTCGACTTGATCATACTTATGGCGACAAATTATTCAATCAGGGTTGCGCTTGTAAATGGTTTGTGTAGATTATTTAACAAGTTATTAACTAAAGGCGAGAGCATGAGAAAAGCGCAAACGGGCAAATTGAGCTTGGCTTATGGACACCGTATCGCTGCTTACACAGGGCTGAGCGGATTCGCTTTTTGGGGATTAACGCATAGTCATGAGCACACTCTCTTGGCAACACTAGCAGTCTGCGCCGCAGCTTTGGGGTTATTGGTAGAAGCCTTATCGGCCTCAACGCCACGCTCGCAGCCTGACTAGGCTAACTCACTCAACAGCTACACTCACTCCCAGTTTTCTTGGGCTTCCCCGCTCTTCGAGCGGGATTTTTTTTGTCTGTGCGTCGACAAAAAAGACCAATCCATCACAAAGATTGGCCTTTTGCTTGCGTTAGCCTTGGTAAGCGATATCAATCACGACGCGACCTTTAACCTCGCCCTGAATAATTTTATTCGCATACTCTGGGGTTTGCGCCAGAGCGATGGTGTGGCATGCCTGTTCAAAGTAGCTGGCGGGCAATAGCTTGGTCAGTGACTGCCACGCAGCTTGACGTTGCGCTTTCGGGCAAGAGACGGAGTCAACTCCTTGCAATCGCACATTGCGCAAAATAAACGGCATCACAGTGGCGGGTAAGTCAAAACCGCCGGCAAGGCCGCATGCGGCAACCGTGCCCCCGTAGTGGATTTGTGAGAGAACATTGGCGAGCATTTGACTCCCMACAGTATCAATCGCGCCTGCCCACTGTTGCTTATCCAGCGGGCGGCCGGGTGCGCTAAAGGACTCGCGTGGGAGTACCTCGTCAGCGCCCAGTTGTTTAAGCCACGCTTGATTGTCTTCAAGACGGCCTGTGACGGCACTGACGCGATAGCCCAATGCATGCAATAAGGTGACCGCGACAGAGCCAACGCCGCCACTGGCACCGGTGACTAACACTGGGCTATCTTCAGGTTTGACGCCACCATCGATTAAGGCTTGCACACATAACATCGCGGTAAACCCCGCGGTGCCTACCATCATTGCTTGTTGCGCAGAGAGTCCCTCTGGAAGGGGAACGAGCCAGTCGCCATTAACACGCGCTTTCTCTGCCATGCCTCCCCAGTGTGCTTCACCGACGCCCCAACCAGTAAGCACCACTTTATCTCCGGGTTGATAGTCGGGGTGTTGGCTATCAGCAACCGTGCCGGCAAAGTCGATACCTGGCACCATCGGGAATTGGCGAACAATCTTGCCTTTTCCGGTGATGGCCAAGCCGTCTTTATAATTCAAGGAGCTAAAATCGACATCGACAGTCACATTACCGTCTGGGAGCAAATCGTCATCGAGCGAGGTGATTTTCGCGAAGGTTTGCTTCTCGTGTTGTTCAAGGACAAGCGCGTTAAACATAGCATTCTCCCGGTTGAAGTCTGTGAGCGGCCATACTAGGCCGGATGAAGTGACCACCACTTGCGTTACATCAATCACTATGCGATTGCGAGCGGGGTGACGCAAGCCAAAAAAAAGAGCGGACTCAGCCGCTCTTTGTTAATGATAGGTTCATCGTTAGACGCGTTCGAACACAGTGGCGATGCCTTGGCCTAAGCCAATACACATGGTTGCCAAACCTATCGTCGCATCTTGGCGCTCCATTTGATGTAACAAGGTGGTCGAGATGCGTGCACCGGAACAACCTAATGGGTGACCCAGCGCAATGGCACCACCGTTGAGGTTAACCTTGTCATCCACTTTGTCCATCAGGCCAAGATCTTTCACACAAGGCAAAGACTGGGCGGCAAATGCCTCATTCAGTTCGACCAAGTCAATGTCATCGATGCTTAGGCCCGCACGTTTGAGCGCTTTTTTGGTCGCAGGGACTGGACCGTAGCCCATAATCGAGGGATCGCAACCCGCAACGCCCATGGCGCGGATACGTGCACGGATAGGCAGCCCCAAGGTTTTGGCCTTTTCTTCACTCATCACCAGCATTGCAGAGGCACCATCCGATAATGCCGACGACGAGCCAGCGGTGACTGTGCCATTGGCAGGGTCAAAGGCTGGGCGCAGGCCAGCGAGGCTCTCGACGGTGGTTTCGGGACGAATGACTTCATCGTCTTCCACTAACGTCAATAAGCCATCGGCATCATGGCCTTCAATGGGCGCAATCTCATCTTTAAAGCGGCCTTCCACGGTGGCGGCATGCGCACGGGCGTGGGAGCGCGCAGCAAATTGGTCTTGCATTTCACGGCTGATGCCATGCATACGGCCGAGCATTTCAGCAGTGAGCCCCATCATGCCTGCCGCTTTGGCAACGGACTTCGACATCCCTGGGTGGAAGTCGACCCCATGATTCATCGGCACGTGACCCATGTGTTCAACCCCACCAATGATGAAGGTATCGCCGTCACCCACCATAATCGCGCGAGCCGCATCGTGTAGCGCCTGCATCGACGAGCCACACAGGCGGTTGACGGTAGTCGCGCCCACATTATGTGGAATGCCAGCAAGGAGTGCCGCATTACGGGCAATATTAAAGCCTTGCTCGAGTGTTTGCTGTACACAGCCCCAGTAAATGTCTTCAATGCTGGTGCTTTCTACCGCAGGGTTGCGCGCCAACAGAGATTTCATCAAGTGCGCTGAGAGATCTTCGGCGCGGACGTGGCGAAACACACCGCCTTTTGAGCGGCCCATTGGGGTACGGATACAGTCAACGATCACTACATTGTTCATTGTTCTCTCCTTAAACTTAGGCTGATTGCGGTGCGTTGACCGGTGTGACATCAAAGTAAGCCTGTTTATCGCCGGCACGACGTTTCATATCCGCAGGAACATGATACAAAGCGCCGAGATCAGAGAATTTGTCTGCCATGGCGACGTAGTTATCAACACCCAAGGTATCGACATAACGGAAAGCACCACCTCGGAATGGCGGAAAGCCAATGCCATACACCAAGGCGATGTCTGCCTCAGCCGGAGAGGCGATAATGTTTTCTTCCAGACAACGGGCGACTTCGTTGATCATCGGCACCATCATGCGCGCGATAATGTCTTCGTCACTGATCTCTGCCTGGCCACCCTGGATGACGGGGGCGAGCAGTTCAGGGACAGCTTCATCAGCCTCTTTTTTCGGCTTGCCTTTTTTATCTGTGCTGTAGCGGTAGAAACCTTTGCCGTTTTTCTGACCGAAGCGCTCGGCTTCAAACATCACATCAATGGCATCGCGGCCAGATTTGCTCATACGATCTGGGAAGCCTTCCGCCATCACCGCCTGTGCGTGGTGCGCGGTATCAATCCCGACCACGTCTAGCAGATACGCCGGACCCATCGGCCAGCCGAATTGTTTTTCCATGATCTTGTCAATGCGTTGAAAGTCTACGCCGTCGCGTAGTAGCAAGCTAAAGGCATGGAAGTAGGGGAACAATACGCGGTTGACGAAAAAGCCGGGGCAGTCGTTCACCACCACGGGTGATTTACCCATCTTGGCGGCGTAGGCCACGACGCGTGCAATGGTCTCATCAGAGGTTTTATCGCCGCGGATAACTTCCACTAATGGCATGCGGTGAACTGGGTTAAAGAAGTGCATGCCACAGAAGTTTTCAGGGCGCGATAAAGACTTCGCCAGTGTGTTGATAGGAATCGTGGAGGTGTTAGAGGCAATCACCGTCTCTTCGCTAACCAGCGCTTCGACCTCTTTGAGCACACTGGTTTTCACTTTCGGGTTCTCGACTACGGCCTCGACCACCACATCGCTGTGCTCAATGCCAGCATAGTGGAGGCTTGGAGTGATTGACGACAGCACTTGACCCATTTTAAAGCCATCGACGCGACCACGCTCTAACTGCTTATTCAGCAGCTTGGTTGCTTCTTTCATGCCGAGGTCTAGCGAAGCCTGGGCGATATCTTTCATCATCACAGGTACGCCTTTAAGCGCCGATTGGTAGGCAATACCGCCGCCCATAATGCCCGCGCCGAGCACAGCGCCTCGCTCCGTATCTTTACCTTGTTTGGCGGCTTGTTTGGCGTTGCCTTTGATGACTTGGTCATTGAGGAAAATCCCCACCAAGGCTTGCGCCACATCGGTTTTAGCCAGCTTAACGAAATAGCGATTTTCAACCTTGAGCGCCTCATCGCGCGTCATCCCTGCGGCTTCTTCAATGGCCGTCACGGCGGTCATTGGTGCGGGGTAATGCTTGCCAGCGACTTGCGCCACCATACCTTTGGCCATGGTAAAGCTCATCGCCGCTTCGGTACGATTCAGACCCAAAGGTTGTTTTTTCTGTTGGCGACGACTCTGCCAATCAATTTTCTCGTCGATTGCTTGGCTAAGCATTCGAATCGCTGCGTCGCGAAGGTTGTCATTCTCGACGACCGCATCTACCAAGCCTTCTTTGAGAGCGGCAGAGGCACGTTTGTCTTTACCTGCCGTGATGATTTCCATCGCAGTATCCGCGCCGATAAGCCGCGGCAAGCGAACGGTGCCACCAAAGCCTGGCATGATGCCTAACTTGGTTTCAGGCAGGCCAATACGCGCATCCTTGCCCGCGACACGCAGATCCGTGGCGAGTATGCATTCACAGCCACCGCCTAGCGCATGACCCTTGATCGCGCTAAGGGTTGGGTAGGGTAAGTCTTCTAAACGATTGAAAATGGCATTGGCGCGAGATACCCAATCAGACAGTTCTTGGTCGGGTTTAGCGAACAGGCCGAGAAACTCGGTGATGTCGGCACCGACAATAAAGGCTGATTTGGCAGAGGTTAGCAACAGCCCCTTGATGTCATCGCGACCCGACAAAGCATCGAGGGCTTGGTCTAAGCTTTCTAGCGTTGCCAAATCCAGTTTGTTGACAGAACCTTGGCTGTCTAAGGTCAGCTCTGCAATGCCGTTATCCAATGCACGAACTGAAAGGTTATCTCCTTGGTAGATCATGGTTGTTCTCCACGTTGGCAGTACCATCCTGGTTGAATAGTGTTCTGGTTAGACCAGATGCGACCTAGTGTGGATCATTGTTATAAGAAATGACAACCAAAAGTTAAACGAATGTTTAAAATATGTGGTGTGGGTTGTTTTTACTATGGCCGAGTCCCTGTCGTGCTTGGGGGAATATGGTACAGTGCGTCGCTGAGACACAAAGGGTGTACCAGGATGCCAATCACGCCATATGCCGTGCCAGCCGAAACCGTAAGGCACGAGCTTGAAATAAAAAAAAGTCGGTTTATCACCTATCTTGCCCATACGCCTGGAGAAGAAGAGGCGAAGCAGTTTATTCAGTCGCTGCGAGAAACGTACCCTGATGCTCGCCATCACTGCTGGGCATTTGTCGCAGGTCGGCCTGAATCTTCCGTGCAATGGGGATGTGGTGATGACGGTGAGCCCGCGGGAACCGCAGGTAAGCCGATGCTTGCGCAACTTTCAGGCGCGAACGTTGGTGAGGTTTGTGCGGTGGTGGTGCGCTACTTTGGTGGGATCAAATTGGGTACTGGCGGGCTGGTAAAGGCGTATGGCAGTAGTGTGCAACAAGCCCTGGGCCTTTTGACCACGCGGGAAGTGGCAGTGACCGTCCCTTACACGATAAGCTGTGAATATGCTCACATTGACACGATAGAGTCATTGCTTAAGCAGCACGATGGCGTTCAGCTCGATGCAGAATTCAGCCATAATGTGCGACTGAGTGTGCGTATCGATGCGCGCTATATCGATGTGTTTCTTGAGGCACTTAAAAATCAAACTCGCGGGCAAGCACACGCGCACCCGTTAGAACATAAGACAACGTCAGGCACTTAGCCTGCTTTACGTGTAACGACGAGACGGTAGAAAGTCGCTACCGCCGATAAGAGGGCCACGTCAGGCTATGCAATTTCGTTCCATTACCCGCATTGTCGGACTCCTGCTGGCCCTGTTCAGCATTACCATGCTAGCGCCTGCGCTGGTTGCGTTTATCTATCGCGACGGTGCGGGCTATCCCTTTGTATTAACGTTTTTCCTCCTGCTAGCGGGTGGTGGGTTACTTTGGTTCCCTAACCGAAACTATCGACACGAGCTTAAAGCACGTGATGGTTTTTTGATTGTTGTCTTATTCTGGACGGTGATCGGTAGCGCCGGCTCGGTGCCGCTGATGTTATCGGAGCAACCCGATTTATCGGTCAGTGAAGCCTTTTTTGAATCCTTTTCTGGCTTAACCACGACGGGGGCAACCGTCATCGTGGGGCTGGATGAGCTTCCCAAAGCGATTTTGTTTTATCGCCAACTGCTTCAATGGCTCGGGGGCATGGGGATCATTGTGCTGGCAGTGGCAATCTTGCCTGTGCTCGGTATCGGTGGGATGCAGCTATATCGAGCTGAGATCCCAGGCCCTGTGAAAGATACCAAAATGACACCACGGATAGCGGAGACGGCCAAAGTGCTTTGGTATATCTACCTGACGTTAACCGTGAGCTGTGCCTTGGCTTATTGGCTGGCGGGTATGTCTGCGTTCGATGCCATTGGGCATAGCTTTTCAACCGTCGCGATTGGGGGGTYCTCAACCCATGATGCCAGCATTGGGCATTTTGATAGCACTGCCGTTAATCTTATCACCGTGGTGTTTTTACTGATCTCTGCGTGTAACTTTTCGCTTCACTTTGCGGCCTTTGCTAATAATGGGCTCAATCTAAAGTTTTACTTGCGCGATCCAGAGTTTCGCGCATTTTTGGTGATTCAGCTCCTATTATGGCTGGTGGTGTTTGCCATGCTGAGTGGACATCAGGTTTATAACAGCTTCACGGAAACCTTCACCCAGGCGCTATTTCAGTCGGTATCAATATCAACCACCGCGGGTTATACCACCACTACGTTTGCTCACTGGCCCTTGTTTCTCCCTGTTTTACTCTTGTTCTCGTCATTTATTGGTGGGTGTGCAGGCTCGACTGGTGGCGGGATGAAGGTGATTCGCATCCTGCTGTTGTCACTGCAAGGGACGCGCGAGCTAAAACGCCTGGTGCACCCACGCGCGGTATACACCATTAAAGTGGGTAATAAGGCGTTAAGGCAGCAAGTGGTCGATGCCGTATGGGGTTTTTTTTCCGCCTACGCATTAGTGTTTGTCATTTGTATGTTGGCTTTGATAGCGACAGGCATTGAAGAACTCACAGCTTTCTCCGCCGTTGCTGCGACTCTCAATAACCTAGGACCAGGGCTAGGCGAAGTGGCTGCTCACTTTGGCGATATTAATGACACGGCGAAGTGGGTATTGATCCTTGCGATGTTGTTCGGCCGTTTAGAGATATTTACATTATTAGTTTTATTTACGCCTACATTCTGGCGGAGCTAGTTGAATAGGGAAGGAGAGGACATGAGCGAGCAAACCGACGCAGTGCAGAAAGTCTTGTTGCTACATTCGAGCCGAGAAGGGCAGACCAAAAAAATCCTGCACTTTATCGAGACGCAGCTTGGCTCGTCGGCGCAGTGTGAGATTAAGGATATTCATCAGCTTCCTTCAGCGGATTTAACAAAGTACGACCGGGTTTTGATTGGCGCGTCTATTCGCTATGGCCACTTTAATAAAAAGCTGTATCAATTTATTGAAGCACATGCAGATCAGCTTAAAGCGGCGAAAGCAGCATTCTTTAGTGTCAATCTCACTGCGCGTAAACCAGGCAAAGATACGCCAGAAACCAGCGCTTATAGCCGTAAGTTTATCGAGAAGTCACCTTGGACGCCTGAACTGCATGGCGTCTTTGCTGGCGCACTCTATTATCCACGCTATAAATGGTTCGATCGGATGATGATTCGCTTAATCATGCACATTACCGGTGGGGAAACGGATACGACCAAAGAGGTGGAATACACCGATTGGCAAAAAGTCGAGGAGTTCAGCGAGCAATTTGCCCGTTTTTAGGCCATAACGTTGATTGTTTGACCGAATGGCGACTTTTTCCTAAAAAAGTCGCTTTTTAGTCTTGCCAAGGTGAGCAACTTCTCTATAATGCGCCTCCATCGACACGGCACGCAGGGCAAGCGTTCAGCGAGCATGTCGAGGCAAAAATCAAATAAAAATAAACGCTTGACGTGAGTTTTTAAAAGATTAAGATARCCGTCCACTTRACGCTAAGCGTTAGGRRAGTCAAAAAGAGGTTTTGTTTCACCCGGTTGGGYTGAAAATRAAAGATAAAATTTCTTCTTGACTTTAACGGYAAGGCGCGTAAGATACGCAGCCCTGRCCRAGCGAAGCGCMGCTTCGYACAGTCAACGCTCTTTAACAATTTGACCTATGCAATCTGTGTGGGCACTCGTTAAGAATAGACAAAAAGATTTATTCGATGAACTGAGTGACCAAACGACAACTTTTRCAGTTGTTCGGCACAGTCAATTCGTTTGTCTCTTCGGAGATAAACAGTAATCAGTATTCATTGAGCAGTTTCTACGGAAACACCAAACTTAAATTGAAGAGTTTGATCATGGCTCAGATTGAACGCTGGCGGCAGGCCTAACACATGCAAGTCGAGCGGAAACGGCAGCATTGAAGCTTCGGTGGATTTGCTGGACGTCGAGCGGCGGACGGGTGAGTAACGGCTGGGAACCTGCCCTGACGMGGGGGATAACCGTTGGAAACGACGGCTAATACCGCATAATGTCTTRGTTCRTTACGAGYYRGGACCAAAGGTGGCCTCTACATGTAAGCTATCGCGTTGGGATGGGCCCAGTTAGGATTAGCTAGTTGGTAAGGTAATGGC